>NZ_JAHPYX010000227.1:0-7554 GCF_019058535.1 Candidatus Borrarchaeum sp. | reverse complement strand
CTCTTATGCCCAGGGGTCGCTGGATATCTTTCCTTTAAACTTGCCTCCGTCAAGGAGGGTGATAAACTTGGTCTGTACGGGTTTGGGCCAACAGCTTACTATGTCTTAAAGGTTGCTAATTACCTTGGAATAGAATGCTATGTGAGTACAAGATCAAAACATAATATAGAATCTGCAAGAAGGGAGGGCGCAGTATGGGCCAACGATACGATGAATGCCAAGATGCCTGAACGGCTAGATGCTGCGATACTCTTCCCGCCAGCGGGCAAGTTAGTTGAACCCACGCTTTCTCAGGTCAATCAGGGAGGAAGAGTGATCTTGGCCCCAGTGGACATGTCCCTGATAGAGATAAATGATTATTCCAATAATCTCTGGGGCAGAGACATCTTCACTCTTTATAATGTGAAGCATTCCGAATCAGAGGAATTCTTAAGACTTGCCACAAAAATTGGTATAACTATAGATATCAAGGTATTTCCCTTCGAGAAGTTACAAGACGCCATGATCCAATTGAAGCAAAGGAAGATAAAGGAACCCAATGTAGTCATAAAGATGCCGACACCCGAGGGATAACATTTTTTTGACTATTGTTCAAAATGGTACTAATCCCGAATTTAATCATCCCTTATCTTTAGGAGGCAAATTAGCGACCAGAAGGCATTAATTGAGTGATGTTTAATCTGTTTTGGATCTGATTTTTAAGTTTTGAAAAGTGATATCGTGCAGCAACTTAATCCAATGTATTTTTAAATGGAATTACGTGATGAAGGGTACAAAGGTTTGAATTAAATCAACAAAAATCATTGGAGACTCAAACCAGTTTGCATAAGATCTCTTTGTTATTAGGTCAAGACAAATAGGATTATTAGTACATAAAAAAGGAAATGCGTGATTTCTTTGAACTCTACAACAAGTGATGGCGCTCCCTCATTAATATCAATTAATATTACAAATTGGCTTTCTTCTTTTGCAGCAATCGTTCCATTTGTTATTATTCCTCTTTATGCGAGGACTTATCTGGGGGCAACGCTGTTTCAGGCTAGCATAATTATAGGAACTTTATTTGGTGTAACTTCAGTGAGTTCGGTAATTATGGGTTCGTTATCAGACGAACTGGGGCGAAGAAAACCCTTTCTTATCGTGAGCATGCTCGGATCTGCCATCATTTTTCTTGTGATCCCTCTTGTGGGCAGTTCACTGCACTTGATTTTACTCATGGCTGTTTTTGGCTTTATTTCCGCTGGATTTGTCCCCTGTATAATGGGGATGGTCTCTGAAATCTCCTCAAAAACTGAAAAAGGGAGAAATTTGGGACTTTTAAACTCGACAACCTCGCTAGGATGGGCCATAGGATCCTTTTTGAGCGGTTTAATTGCGGATTTATTTAATTTTACAATGTCTTTTTATTTAGGGAGTTTCCTTGCAGTGCTTACAGTTGTATTAACAATATTTTTCTTGAAGGAGACTAAAGCCGATGTTGGTAAAGACCGAGACTTCAAAAAGGCTTTAATCGCGTTAAAAAAACGCTTTAGTTTTTCAACTAGTGGAGAAGGTGCATATCTCAAAGAAAATGGCTTAAACTGGTTTTATATCTCTGCATTTTTACGATATAGTGCTTATTGGGGCTCATTTGCACTACTCACAATTTTCTTTGCGTCATTGGTCTCAACGACGTGGGTGGGTATACTACTGCTGATTAATATGGGTCTCCAGGGTTTATTGATGACTCCTGTAGGAAAGTTGTCGGATGAAAGGCTAGGTAGAAAGCCTATTATTCTATTCGGTCTATTTGGCACGACTGTCGTACTTTCCCTTTATGCGTTATCTTACAGTCTCTATTTGCTAATTATAGCCCAAACTCTTAATGCATTTGTGTTTGCATGTATTTATACTGGAGGTAGTGCTTTTGTATCAGATATCTCACCGAAGGGTAAGCATAATGAGGCTATGGGTTATTTAAATTCTAGCATTACTCTCGGAGCAGTAACTGGGACAATTATAGCGGGCTTTATTGCTGAAATGTTCGGTTTAAGGAACATGTTCTTTATCTTAGCAGTTTTGCCTGTTATTGGTGCTATAGTCGTTCTTTTGAAAGTTAACGAAACTATTTTGATAACTGAAACTTTGAAAGACTAATCCTTTTGATTTTAACTTTTTCACTTGTAAGAAAGGCATTTCTTCACCGAATTAGTTAAATGTAGGAAGAATCTAAGGACTATCAAAAAGGTGGCGGAATTATGATTACTTTAGAAAATTATCGAGAAATTGTCGGCGACACAGTAATCTCCGAGATTTATAAAAAAGCTAGAAGACTTTATGGGAAGCACGTCGTACATATCAACTCGACATACGCAGGCGGGGGAGTAGCAGAAATGCTTGACTCCTTGGTACCTTTAATGAATGATGTTGGTTTAGAGGTAGGCTGGAGAATATTACATGGAAATCCTGATTTTTTTATAACCACAAAGAAATTTCATAACGCGCTTCAGGGAGAGGATATTAATTTTACTGAAATGAAACAACATGTGTACACTAAAGCTAATGAGGATTTCTCTGTATTTACACACATAGATCATGATTGTGTAATTATACATGATCCACAGCCTCTGTCTCTTATAAAATATTATAAGAAAAGGCAGCCATGGGTTTGGAGATGTCATGTTGATCTGTCGAATCCTAATCAAGAGGTCTGGAATTATCTTAAGAACTTCATTCTAAGGTATGATTTGGTTATTGTTTCAAATAAAAAATACACAAAAGACGATTTACCAGTAGAACAGAAGATTGTACATCCCACCATTGATCCACTTTCTTCAAAAAATAAAGAACTCGATGATGAAACCATCGAGAAGTACATCACAAAATTCGACATACCCACTGATAAACCGCTCATAACACAGGTATCCAGATTCGATAAATGGAAAAACCCGGAAGGGGCAATAGATGTCCTCCGGCGTGTCTGGGATAAAATAGATTGTAGATTAGTCTTATGCGGAAGTATGGCAGCAGATGACCCAGAAGGTTATCAAATTTATGAGAACGTAAAACAAAAGGCAGAAGATTTGGTTGAAAATAGGGATGTTATTCTCATAACTAGCGAAAATAATATTCTAGTAAATGCATTACAGCGACGTTCCGATGTTGTACTACAAACCTCGATAAAAGAAGGCTTTGGACTTTCAGTAACTGAAGCTCTATGGAAGGAAACACCTGTTGTGGCTTCTAACGTTGGAGGAATCCCATTACAAGTAATTGATGGGGAAACTGGTTTTTTGGTAGATCCCCATGATACAGGAAGCTTTGCAGAAAAAGTTATAAGACTATTACAAGAGCCCGATTTAGCAGAAAAAATGGGTAAAAAAGGTAAAGAGCATATTAGAAGAAACTTTCTCATAACACGGCTTTTATCGGATTATTTGAGCGTTTTGAACGATATCATACATTGAGTAGCTCACTACTCTACAGTTCAGAGATTCAAGAGACAGTCTCTCATCATTATCTTCAAGGAATTAGTGATAAATTCATTCTATTTTCTATAACTTTATTTTTCTCAATGTGTGACGTCCTTATTGACTTTCTACCCATTTTCGCAACATTTATAAACTTCGCCGAAGAAATTGCGCTTTCAATTAACTTTTATCGCGAAAGGTGAACTCGAAATGGAAAGTGAAATAACAAAATACCTATCTGAAACAATTGGTGAGCGACTTGCAGGATCTGAAGCTGATCGAAAAGCAGCAGAGTATATCGCAGGGAAAATGAAAGAACTTGGGTTAGAGGTCGAATACCAAAAATTCAAGTTTGTTGGCTGGGAAATAACTCGGAAAGCAAGATTAGAACTATTACAACCTGAGCAGAAGGAAATCCTCACAGGGAGTTTAATGTTTAGTGAGAGTACTCCTGAGGGAGGCATTATAGGAAAGATTAAGTACGTCGGAATCCAGTATGTAATCCCCAAGCTCTTCGAATGGCCCAAGTATGCCATAGTCGATGACAAGGGAAATCATCTTGGTTACATTTTGGCTCATATAGATGGGCCTGCTATGAATTTCGTATTGACTGATATGGGAAAAGATTATGGATGTGCCCCTTACGTTATAGTTGGGCAAGAGATACATACTTATTTTCAAGAAAAATTAGCAGCTGGCGAAGAAATAAGTGTAAGAATGGATACCGCTGGAAAACATGCGCCAAGTCTTGAAACGCAGAACGTAATCGGTACGCTACGAGGCTCTGCTTTACCAGATGAAGAAATAATTGTATGTGGACACTATGATTGTGGTTTTGAATCTCATGGTGCTGATGATAATGCAAGCGGTATAGATGCTATGTTAAGAGCAGCTAAAGCGCTAGTTGAGAAGGGCGGAACTAAGAAAACAGTGAAATTTGTCGCATTCGGGGCTGAAGAATATCTCCTTTATGGGTCTTATTATTATGCTAAAACATTAAAAGAACAAGGACAGCTTGCTAGAGTAAAAAATGTTATCAATCTTGATATGGTGGGCTCAGGGGAATTCTTGTGGGTCTGGGTAGCTCCTGAAAGTTTTAAACAACAAGTTGCCGATGCCTTGGATCAATCTATTAAAGGTGAGTTTGATATCCAATGGAATCTAGAACTCCTCCCCGCAAGTGATCACTGGCCCTTCTTTGAAGAAGGGGTTCCGTCGGTACACCTCATTTTCTGGCCTTATGAATATCTGCATCAAGAACATGATAGTTACGATAAAATTGAAGTAGATAAAATCGAAAAGGCAGCAAAAGCGACAACAGCCATAGCTGAACGCCTAGCTGGTGTGAGCTAAGTCGTTTTTTTACTTTTTTTTCCATTTGTAACAAGACTATATTTATAATACGTCTTATATGAAAAGAAGATATCACTCTGATATTATTGAGAAGGTGAATTTAAAATGGTAAGTGAAGTAACGAAATACTTATCTGAAACAATTGGTGAGCGACGGGCAGGAACTGAAGCTGATAAAAAAGCGACAGAATATATTGCTAGGAAAATGAAAGAGATTGGATTAGAAGTAGAGATCCAAAAATTCAAGTTTCTTGGTTGGGAAATGACTCGAAGACCGATGTTAGAATTAGTAGAACCTCAGCAAAAGGAATTACCCTCAGGCGTTTTTATGTTCAGTGAAAGTACTCCAGAAGGAGGCATCACGGGGAAATTAGAGTACATCGGGATCATGCCCTTCATACCTAAGCTTTTTGAATGGCCAAAATACGCTGTTGTTGATGACGCTGGAAATCATCTTGGCTATATCATAGGACATATTGATGGACCAGCTATCAATTTCACACTTATGGAAATCGGGAAGACATATGGATGTGCACCCTATATCATGACAGATCAGGAAACCCATGAATATTTTCAGGAGAAACTAGCTGCTGGTGAAGAAATCCGCGTGCGCATAGATACCGCTGGAAAACTTGTACCTGGTCTTGAGACACAAAACGTAATCGGTACGCTACGAGGTTCTGCTTTACCAGATGAAGAAATAATTGTATGCGCTCATCACGACAGTACTTATGAATCACATGGAGCTAATGATAACGCAAGCGGTGTAGATGCTGTATTAAGAGTCGCAAAAAATTTAATCGAGAAAGGGGGAACTAAGAAAACAGTGAAATTTATCACCTTTGCAGCCGAAGAATATCTCTTTTTTGGATCTTACTATTATGTAAAAACACTAAAAGAAAAAGACCCCTCCAGTATTGCTAGAATAAAAAACGTCGTAAACCTGGATATGGTCGGCGTAGGAGAATATCTATGGGTATGGGTGGCTCCTGACAGTTTTAGACATCAAGTTGACGAGGCTTTGAAAGAGTCCATCAAAGATGAGTTTGATATTCAATGGAATCCCGAACTCCTTCCTGCGAGTGATCATTGGCCTTTCTTTGAACAAGGTATTCCCTCTGTAATGTTAATTTTCTGGCCTCACGAACAATATCATCTCTCGACCGATATGATCACTGAAATTGACGATGATAAAATCGAGAAGACAGCAAAAGCAGCGACAGCTATAGCCGAACGTCTAGCAGGTGTTAATTAGTCTTATTTTAACTTCCTTCTTTTCTATAGTTTAGTCTTATTCTTCTTTTACACTTAGGGATGAAATTTCTTGAAAATGTATGTTGCCACTGTATCAGAAATTGAGGGAATGCTTTCTAACTCTTCGATAGAAGCAGTCTTTATCTTTTCAAGCGATCCAAAATAAGAAAGTAAATCTTGTTTTCGTTTTTTTCCAACTCCTGGAATTTCATCGAGTACAGAATGTGTAACTCTTTTTCTTTTGAGTTTTCGATGATAATTTATAGCAAATCTGTGAGCTTCATCTCTGACATTCCTTAATAATAGTAATGCTATATTTTCTTCTGGGAGACTTATTGGTTCATCCTTTTCACGAATATAGATTTCTTCATTTTCCTTAGCTAATGCTATGATATCAATTTTCTTCAGATCTAAATCATGGATTACCTCAACAGCTGTATGCAAGTGACCTTTTCCACCGTCAATTAGAATTAAGTTTGGCAGGGTTTTTCCTTCTTTGATAACCCTCTTATATCGACGGTGCACTATTTCTTGCATCATGGCATAATCATCTTGCTGATATACACTCTTGATTTTAAAATGACGATATTCTGATGGTTTAGGTTTGCCATTGATGAAAACTGCCATTGCGCCTACCGACGCTTCCCCCCTAATATTTGAAATATCAAAAGCCTCTATTCTGTAAGGTAATACTTGAAGTCCTAATACGTTCTTTGTTTCTTCAAGTATGCGTTTTGACGTTTCTGACGACTCTTCGATTTTTCCCTGAATCAATTGAATCTGGGCATTTTTGTTGACCAATTTAACGAGATTTAGTTCATTTTCCTGTTCTGCAACTCGAATGCTTACTGGTCGCTCCTTGTATTTTTGCAACCATTGTTGAATTACTTGAACCTCGTCTTTGTCTATATTTTGCGGAAGGATTATTTCGTTGGGGACAGTCTTTCGCATGGCATAGTATTGTTTGATAAACCCGGTCAGTAATTCATTGTCATCATCTTTGAAAAATCGTAACAAGAAATGTTCATTCCCCATAATTCTTCCTTCTCTAATAAAAAACACCTGTACACCTGCACGTTTTCCTTTTTTCGTCAATCCGATTATATCTTGATCTACGGTCACGAGATCTGTTGAGACGACTCGTTGTCTTATTTGAATCTTTTTCAAGGCATTTATTTGATTCCGAATATGTGCGGCAGTTTCAAATTCTAACTTGTCTGAATGAACCTTCATCTTTCTTTCTAATTGAGCAAGAATTTCTTCGAAACGTCCCTCCAAAAAAAGAATCGCTTGACGAATCATTTCTTGATATTTTTCTTTTGTTACAGACCCATTACACGGAGCAGAACACAACTTTATACTATAATCTAGACAAGGTTTGTATACCTTCTTTCCCAACTCTAGCGAACAGTTCGCAATCTGGAACAGTTTACGCATAGTTCTAAAGATTTTATTCAGATCCCATAAGCTAGTAAATGGACCAAAATACTGTGCTCCAT
>NZ_JAHPYX010000226.1:0-4337 GCF_019058535.1 Candidatus Borrarchaeum sp. | reverse complement strand
TCATTGAACTGCCAAGGGGCGAATGGTAAGTCCTGCCATTCAGAAAATGATGGAAACAGATGTTTAAAATATAGACGAAACAACTCGTCTCCCGCCTCCCGTATTATGTCGCCGTGTATTCCTAAAAAAATATCGTAGTTCTAATTAATATTATGAGAGAGACAACAATGAAAGTGAAAGACTGTTCATTTACTAATACAATCTCACCAGAATTATTTTCAGTTCAAAACAAAAGCTATAAATACGCTTTTGAAAATACGGATCGATAGGTTTTAGAAGATGAAGTCTACGGGCTTAGGGTTGTTTAATCTGTTAATAACTCGACTTCGGACTCTGATAGAGAGAAAATATAATTATTTAATGATTATTATACTTGTATTGGGTTTTTTACTTAGAATTGGATTTATTTCTAGAGCAATAGGAAGAGATGAAGCCGCCTTTTTGTATTACGGTTGGATGATAGTCAAAGGAAAAGTTCTGTATCGTGATTTGTTTAATCAAAAGGCACCTGGAGTTTATTTCACTGTAGCTTTAATTTTCCTTCTTGTTGGTAAACAAATATTACTTGTACGTATAGTATCTATGTTTTTAAGCACAATTACGGCTTTTGTTGTATTTAAAATCGGTTATAAGATAAATAATCCCTTGACAGGTATAATCTCTGCTTTATTTTTTATACTAGAGCCAGTAACTCTACGACGTAGCACGATGGTTTTTTCAGAAACATTTATGGTTTTTTTTATGGCTCTAGCGGTCTATTTTTACATCTTGGCTCATAAGAAAAACAATTCATGGTATTATCTTATTGTGGGTGTTTTAATAGGGCTTTCTACAATTATGAGGCAAACTGGGATTATATTAGCTTTTGTCATCATTTTACATCGTCTTTACGTGAGACATCCGTTGAAAAATTTGCTACAATCAATGGGGGTTTTAATTGCCGGATTTTTAATGAGCATAATACCGATTGTGGTTTATTTTATAGCAGTGAATGCTTTAAATGATGCTATCTATTCTATATTTTTCTTTAATCTATCACCTTCATATGGATTTACTCTGCTTAGACGAGTAGATAATATTCTTGACGTATTCCTAAAAGATCCTATTCTTTGGTGTATTGGTTTAGGAGGACTGCTTCTAATAATTGAAAGAAGAAAAGAATGGCACATTTTTCTAGCGGGATGGTTTATCGCCTCATTTATTTTGGTCATCTCTCTAAGCACCCCATATGGTCATTATTACATCCAAATAATGCCTGCATTTTCACTACTAGGTGGAATTCTTGTTGAAAGATTGCTTGTTATAAGCGAGGAGTTGGTAGACAGCGCATCTCAAAGTCTATTGTATCCAAATATCATAAATTGGCTTTTGGTAGTATTATTGCTCATTGGAATAGGGACAATAGGATTAGAATTATATTTTGATATGAAAACAAGTCATGGATTACCATATCAAATTGAAGCAGCTGAGTATGTTAAAACTCATACCGCTCCAGATGAAATAATATTCTCACCTGATTCTGCTTATTATCTTTTAACTGATCGACAAAACAAATACCGGATTGAACATTTAGCTGCGGGCCATATAGAAGCATTTGGTATTAGTGATTTACCACAATATTTAGAGGAAGAGCAAGTCAGGTATATTATAATTGACTATAACATCGAAATTTGGAATTTTAACGAGGAGCATTATCGTACAACTTTTAATGATGAAACTAGAGCTGAAGAAGTCAAAATTGTATATGAATGGATTCTTAATAATTATGAAATTGAGGCGACATTTGGATCCGGCACTGATATGGTAAAAATTTATCGTTCCTCATTTTGGTAAATTCTGCTCTCATTATTTATTCTTAATTCTTATCTGTAAATGAAAAAATTAGAGAGGATAGGTTGTTCATCGATAAAAAGGGCTTAATATTGTTTTTCACCTGACCGTAGCCCTACAAAAAATATTAAACCGAACCAAAAGCTTGCAAATAACAAACCGATTGTCAGGAGTCCAGGGTCTGCTTGACCAATCCCTAAAAACATCCTAATTTCAGTACTGCCTGGGTTAAGTCCTGCTATATAATCTGCTGCGTAGAGCACTATCATTCCAAGGATGCCCATAATGTAATAGCGGTCTCTAGGAGCGTGGGTGCGAAGTCCTTTAAAGAAACGAATAAGCCAAGTAAGAACTGCTAAACCTAACGCAAAGAAATGGAGAACTCTTTCATAAAGCCATTGACCTGCTCCTACCACATCAGGATCCAAGCCTCCGCCTAAGAACCAAAGGGCTCCAAATGTGAGCAATATTAGGATCTCTAAGAAAGTTATAGCTCTGTCAGGAATTTCGGTTACGTAGTGCGGATCAACTTGTCTTGCACCTTCATAAATCAGCGTAATGAACGCACCAATGGCTGCTGCATCTGCAACGCATAAAACAGCGATATGAATTGGATTAAGTGCTCTAGTCCAGATATTCCAGATTGCTCGAGCTATTCCAGGAGTTGTCTCGGTACCTATGAAATATGCAACGTAAAAGTCGTAAGCCTGCAAGATAGGAATGATCATTAATATTACGAAAAGTAACAAAGTAAAGATCCAAAACCGGCCTCTTTTATCTCCATAATCATCACTTCTAGGATACATAATTCGTCCCGCAACTAAAAATGCAACTACAATGACTATAAGTGGGGTAAAGAGCGGCATAAAGAAGAAGACAAATGCAATCGTAATATTGACGATATAAAAAAGCCGTACACCTTTTGGAACGTGTTCAACAGCCCTTCCCATACCTGAAAATCCACTGGCAATAGAGTCCTTATATATGTAAATTAGTAGTATCCATCCTAGGATGAACGTAACTAGCGCGGTAATAGTGAAAATATCATCCAATACTTCTACTCCAAACGCTGTGAATATAACGGGTAGACCGAAAAATATTATTGGAAAATAGATGATCACGCCTATAAACAATATTACTACAAGCAGTTTTTCCCAAGCTACTTCCCCATAAGACAAATTTGTCATCTCCGTATTAAGCAGTTAATTTTTTTCATTACTAATTTTAACTCGCAAGGCTGATAAAAAAAAGTTTTGGAAAAAAAGTTTACAACACAAAGAAATTTTCTACTAGGTGACGTGGAAATTGAGAGTATTCGGTCATATCTTCATGGAAAACCACGATCAGCGCCTATTTTAGTTTTCCTTTAGGGCGGAGAGGATGTCAGTAAAAGTACAGTCAACATCAGAAAGCTTTATTTTCTTAACAAAAATATAGCAAAAGAATTAAATTTTATACTTCTATCCTATCTGCAAATTCAAAGTAACCCCACTCTTTAAAGACTAACTTCAAAGAAGGTCTTATTTTACAGGTGGATTTAATGAAAAAAGAGCATGTTATTCTCGCACTTATACTAGCCTCTGCTTTTGTGTTGAGGGTTTACGGTGTCATAATCGGTGTTTTCCCTTTTTTCCGTGAGGCTACTTACGGTATGGCTGCTTGGAGGATCATTGAGGGCGATATGCCTTACCGTGATTTTTATCATTCACACCCTCCACTTTCTCCCTATTTACTTGCTTTTGTATTCCTGATATTTGGTGTTGGCGTCATCCAAGCGAGGTTATTCTTAGTTTTTTTCACAACCTTTACAAGTTTCGTGATCTTTTTAGCCGGAAAAAGGATTGATTATAAAACAGGGTTGTTAGGGAGTTTAGTCTATGCAGTTACTCCGTGGTCCGTTGTGTACGGCATGAGGGCGGTAAATGATCATATCGCCATAACTTTCTGTATCATAGGATACTATTTTCTAACACCAGTCTTTATACAGAATAAAGACAAAATAATGGACGCCGCGGCTGAAAGAAACAGTTTACTTTTAGCAGGTCTTTTTGTAAGCATTGGAGTACTGATTAAAATTATAGTGGCACCAATACTGTTTGCTTTTATCGTTATTTTAATCATTGAAGGACGATATAATGGTGTTGGAATTAGCAATCAGACAAAAAATGTTGGTTTCTTAATTCTCGGGTTCATTATTCCTCTATTAGTTGTGTGTTCGCCCTTTTACTTACTATTCGGTGATGAATTTACAAAACAGGTGCTAGGACAACATCTTGAGAAACCTCAGAGACTATGGATAACGCGTTTAGTACAGATTGCTGATTTATTAATCCTGGGAAATGCCTATTTTTTCGTTTTCTTTGCTCTAAGCGTTTTTTTCGCGATACGAAGACCCTATGGAAGGGGGTTAATCATTTGCATTCTTGTTATGATTTTTTCTATATTCTTCTTCGTTCCACGAGCACATGTAAATTATTACCACGCCCTCATCCTGTGGATGTCCATGG
>NZ_JAHPYX010000225.1:0-13893 GCF_019058535.1 Candidatus Borrarchaeum sp. | reverse complement strand
GGTGAGATATGTGGTACTGCAGTGGAGGTCGATGCCGAAGTCACGATTAGACTTCTAGTGAACAAACAAAAGAAGATCACACGACCACAAATTGAGACACCTGACTTCTTTATGACTACTGCTTATGCTGAAACGACAGATGAAGCAGTGAAGATAGCTCTGCGTGATATGATAGACTGGCTTGAAGCAGAAAAAGGACTTACACGGCAGGAGGCTTATGCACTCTGTAGCTGTGCCGTTGATATGCGGATATCGCAATTGGTAGATATAACCCCTGGAGTTCGTGTAGTTCTTCCAAAAGTCATATTCATCGAATCAGAATCTTAGTCGAAAATCCTCGGAGTTAATGAAAAACGACTACAAGAGTAAAGTGCTAGAAATACTAGATTCATTATGTAAGAAGACCATTTTCATGAGAGGAGATTTTGCATGGTGAATGTACAAAACCTACGTACATTAAGCCGAGTCGCATTAATTTTGCTGATGGCTGTACATGTGGCTACATGGTATCTTTTGGGTATCCATGCTGTGGGTAGCATCGGAATCGAGGCGCTCTTTTCCGGTCTCTCTCGGGGAGTATTCAATGCAGGGTTTGTTTTCTGGATATTGGTTCTCGTCTCAGCGGTAATCCTTGGGAGGACCTTTTGCGGATGGTTCTGCTGGTTTGGTGGCTATCTGGAAATGGTCGAGTGGGGGATAGGCAGTCTAAAGATTAAAATTCCGCGCCGGATGCTACTGTATCTAGGAGTTATACCATTTGTTAGCTTGGCGCTGAAAGTGTACAACTCATTGATAGTAAACTGGATTCAGGGGTTCCCAACTACGTTCACATTCCAGCTAGCCGATGTTGAGCCTTGGGGTGGACAGCAGACCGGTATTTCTATCCTGATAACATTGATCATGTTTGGACCGGTACTCTTCTTTGCTTTTGGTCGAAGGGCTTGGTGCCGCTACCTGTGCCCTATTGGCGCCCTGCTTAAGATTTTCGGCATCGTGGGCTTGTGTAAGGTACGGTTGGTAAACGATAATTGCAATGGTTGCGGAACCTGCAACCGCACTTGTGATATGCAGGTAGATGTTTTAGGCGAACTCAAAACTCACGGTGAGGTGCTCAGTTCAAACTGCATCCGCTGTCTCAAATGCACCAACGAATGCCCCACAGGAGCGATTGGCTTTAATTTTAACCGAAAAGAAACATCCCTTTCGGATGACGCTTCATCCAAGGCCGAACGGATTTCTCTCAAGAGGAGGCGACTTTCTGCCTTTGATATAGCGCTTACCTCGCTGTGGGCTAGCATAATGATGATCTTTTTCTTCCTTGGTTTTCAAAGCAGCTCACAGGAGATAAAGGTGCTCATGACACCAGGGCTGCTGTTAGTGACCTTTGGCTTAGTATGGATAGTTCAAAAGGCTTGGAGTAGAAATAAGATAAGCGAGCCTACGCATTTCCAATAGTCAGAATGCTGAAGCCTTCCCTTTAGAGTGGGGTAATTGCAATAACCCGTGCTGGTGCTGCATCTCTTCCCTTTATTTTTAATGGAAGTGCTATTAGGAGAACCCTCTCTCCTGTAATTTTTTCGAGGTTTGAGGAGAGAGTTTCAATAAGCGGTATGTTATTACTTAGCAGTGTTTTATGTGTCTCGGGTGCATCTGCTTTGTATTTTTCTACACTTAGACAATCAATCCCTACAATTGAGACCTTTTTTTCGACTAACCATTGTGCAGCACGAGGATCAATATAAGTGAAATTTCTTAAAATTTTTTCGTTTCCCCAGTGTTTGCTAGTTCCAGTATAGAGTAAAACTCCATTTCCTTCACTAATCTTGTCTGAGAATTTTTCAAGGTCATCAACTGTAATCGCAGAACCCATTTCTTTGTAGGAAAGATCTAGGACTATTGCTTCTGTCACTAACTTCCTGAAGTCAAGCGCATCAATGGGTTCCCCTCCTTTGATAAAATGAAGTGGTGCATCCATATGTGTGCCTGTATGGGTTCCTAGCTGCATCTGAGTGACAAGAACGCCATGTTCCTCTAAAGTTCGAATTGCTTTAAAGTCAGGAGTAGGATCACCAGGATAAATTGGCATACCATTTTCAAGAGATACTGAAAGATCAATTATTTCTTTGATTTTCATGTGTAGTCTACCCCTAAGCACCCCAGAGCGGGGCGGGCTGTAAATGTTGATGTAACTTTCACTCAAGCTGTAAATTTTTGATGAATTCAGAAATCTTTTGTCGTTGTTCTTCAGATAATGGGCTTAGAGGGGGTCTCGGATCTCCCATATCTATACCTAACGCTTCCGTGACTAATTGCTTTAAGCCTGCAGGAAACACGCCAATGAAAACGTATCCAATGATTGCAGATAAAGCTACTTGAATTTCGTTAGCTATTTCATATTTGCCTGCTCTAGCTAAAACATAAAGTTCAACAACCTTTTTTGGTATGACCATTGAGGTTCCCAAAACACCTCCAACTGCACCATGCATCATTGATGCTAAAAATATCGTATCAATACCCGGAAAAACAACAAAGTCGCGTGGTGTTTCTCTTATGTATATAATTACCTGATTTAAAACCCCAGATGAATCTTTAATTCCAGCAAGTGTCCCCTCTTCCGCCAGTTTTGAAACTATATGGACTGGCATCGTGCTTCCAGTTGCAGACGGAATATTATAAGCTAATATTGGAATATCCGCCTTAGCAAGTTCTCGATAGTGCCACAATAATCCTTCTTCTGAAGGTTTGAGATACCAAGGGTTTGTTACCATAACACCATCTGCACCAATGTCTTTTGCGTGTTTAGTAAGCATCAATGTTTCGTTCGTGCTTGGTGCTGCTGTTCCAACAATTAGCTTAGTTCTTCCATTTATATGATCTGCGACGCCTTCTGCGATTTTCATTCTTTCATCAGTTGTAAACATAGGAAATTCACCAGCTGTCCCCATCGGAACAACACCATGAAGTCCGCCTTCTATTAACTTGTCTAATAATGCACGGAATGCTTCCCAGTTAACTTCATAGTTGGGTAACAATGGTGTAACTAGCGGTGCGAATACGCCCTCAAAGCTCAAATTTTATTTCCTCCTTTTGAAAAACTCAATGGCTACAGTAAACATATCAATAATTTGTCTTGTTTATAGTACATATAGGGTAATTCGTTCATTCATCTGCAAACATTTCATGAATTTCTGATTTTAACTATAATTTCCTATTATTAAAAAGTTGAGAATCATTGATTCATTATCGATGTTTTACTTCAGTATTCATCAGTCTACAGTTGTATACAGCTCGTCTCAGAAGAGTTTTACAGCATCATACGCCCGCCTTTACTGGCTGAAGTTGCATGCTGTGTATAGAAAGCTAACATTCCCGTCATAAACTTTCTTGGTGGCGGTTTCCAAAACTGTTTTCTCTCAACTAATACTTTAGTAATTTCTTCTGATTTAAGAGTTTGATCTTTTACGCCTACCAGCTCTAAACGTCTTTTAGGTATGTCGATTTCTATCAAGTCGCTATTTTCTAACAATGCGATTGTTCCTCCCTCTACAGCTTCGGGAGACACATGACCAACGACAGGTCCTCTTGAGGCTCCACTAAAACGTCCGTCTGTAAGCAAAGCAACAGAGATGTTTAGTTTCGGATCAGAAGCGATAGCTTCTGTTGCATAAAATTGCTCTGGCATACCACTTCCCTTTGGCCCTTCATACCTGATGATTACTGCATCGCCACTTTCGATCTTTTCATCAAAAATTGCTTTTACAGCATCATCTTGTGAATCGAAAACCTTTGCTCTTCCAGTGAATTTATGCATAGAAGGATCAACTGCGGTAATTTTGACTACAGCACCATCTGGGGCAATATTCCCCTTTAATATCGCAATTGATCCAGTTTCTGAGAAAGGATTTGATTTAGTTCGAATTACTTCATCTCTTGAAACTTTGTAGTTCTCTAAATATGTCGCTATCTTCTCAAAGTAATTCTCTTTTTCGAGATTCTTTATGTTTTCTTCAACTGTTGAACCAGTAACAGTTAGTACATTAAGGTGAAGTTTATCGATTAATTGTTTCATGACGTATTGGGTGCCACCCGCGTACCAAAAGAAACTACTTGGGTATCTTCCTGATGGTCGAATATTTGTTAGATATGGTATTCTTCTATTGATGAAATCAAAGTCATCATGAGTTATCTCGATACCCCTTTCAGCAGCTAGCGCAATAATATGCAATAATGCATTAGTGGATCCAGCTATAGCAGCATGTACCATTATCGCATTTTCAAATGCTTCTTTAGTAAGTATTTTTCCTGCAGAAAGTCCTTGTTCAATCAGATACAAAACTTGTTTTCCAGCTTTACGTGCGAGCCTAGTTATCTCGAAACCGGTTGAAAGTGCCAATGCACTTGTTGGGAGTGCCATCCCTAGTGCTTCACTCATTATCTGCATTGTACAGGCAGTTCCCATAAAGGCACATGCCCCAGGTGTAGGGCACCCGAATTTAGCCAAGAATTGATATTCTTCTGTACTTAACTTACCTCTTCGCCGCTGAGAGTCATATGTTGCTACCTGTTCCAATGTCATCCCGTGAGGGCCCCAATCTGCGGTACCACCAGGAACAAGAATGGTCGGTAAATCAAGTCGCGCTGCTGCCATCAAATGACCAGGGATTGATTTATCACAACTACTGATTAATGTCATTCCATCAAAATGCCCAGTCTTCGCATGCATCTCAACTGCAAATGAAATCAACTCGCGGCTGGGTAGACTGTAGCTCATGCCAGGAGTACCCTGTGAAATTCCATCGCAGGTATCCGTTATATAATACTTTGCAGGAGTGCCTCCAGCTGATACTATTCCATTGATTACTTCATCTCCGAGAAGTCCGAGCCGGACGCTTCCTGGATGACTTTGACCTTCAACGGAATCCACAAGAATCCACGGTTTTTTCAAATCATCTTCTGTCCATCCACAACCTAGACGAAGGCTGTCAATTTCTGAAGCCTTTCTGCGCATTTTTTGACTAGTTAAATTAGAAGTATTCATAAGATCACTTTACGTTATTGACTAGTATGAGAATTCTTAATAGTATGGTTTTCTTTACATTAATTAACATTGTCCATTCTCCGTTGGTTTTGAAGAAAACAATTCCTTATTCACTTTTATGGCAAAGTTGGATGGATATTTTTAAACTGAAGGTGAGAATAAGCTAAGATGCAATCAATTAACCAATTGATACTCACTGCTAAAACCACGACATAACACATTTTTGGTGAACTGAATGATTATGGTATTGAAGGGGCACACTGAGACTGTTTACGACATTGCTATCAAAAATGATGGTCTTATTGCATCAGCGTCTGGTGACAAGACGGTTAGACTCTGGGATTTAAAATCAGGTAAACAATTAAAGGTACTTAAAGGCGCACATTCAAAACCAGTGTATGGAGTGGCGTTTCACCCCTTTGATGATAATCTACTTGCAACGTGTTCGATGGATAACGAGATCGCATTATGGGATATAGCTACAGAAACAAAATTAAAAACATTGAAGGGGCATACGAAATCGATTCGATCGATTAGTTTTTCTCTTGATGGAAATGTATTGATATCAGGATCAAATGATAAAACTATAGGATTATGGGATATATATTCTGGCAATCTTCTAAGAACACTAAAAGGGCATCTCGATCAAGTGTGGAGTGTTGCGATTGGCTATGATATTACCCTTGCCTCCGCTTCTAAAGATAAAACAGCACGTTTGTGGAATCTAGAAACAGGAGAACTTCTGCAGGTTTTTTCACATGCCAATTACGTTTCAGATGTAGCGTTCTCGCCACAAATTGACCTTTTAGCATCCGCATGTTTCGATAATAACATCTATTTCTGGCAAAGTGGCTCAAAATCTCCTGTCAGGCTTATAAAAGCCCATGAACAACCTGTGTTAGGCATAGCTTTTAGCCATAATGGTAAATTTGTTGCATCGAGTTCTGCAGATAATTCCATAGGTCTATGGGATGTTCGTACTGGTGAATCTATTTTACGATTAACTGGGCATTCCGAGCCAGTTAGAAAGATTTTATTCAATTTAGATGATTCATTTTTGATTTCTTGTTCAGAAGACAAAACAATTGGTATCTTTGAAATTTAGACTTTTCTTCTTTGAAAATGGAGGCAGAGTATAATTTTTTTGAATTCCCATAGAAAGAGGCAGGGTATTTACCCGCTTTTCTATGGTTCAATAGGAAACTTAGAGGAAATAAAAAATGCCTGATTAGGATATTAGAACTTATGTAATACTGGAACTGGCCCTGTGATTATAATCTTTGAACGACTGATAGTCTTATCACATTCTTCACAGAAGTATTCCTCATATATTTCTCGTCCATTGTCACCATGTAGTATTATGAAACGAGATGCACACTCTACCCCGCATTTAGGACACATTGTTCCATTCAATAGTTACCACCTCTTCAATAGTTAACATAGACTTTGTAGATTGTTATATCTAGTTACCGTAATTTACGATATCCTTTTTTTTGGCTATTTGGGCAAAAAATCGATTCAATAGGAGATTTTTTCTTTTATTCCATAGGAAAATGGGTTTAATTAAGGGTTCATTTTAAAAAATGACCCCCGTCTGGAGGAAAATTCGCCTCTTGACGAAAACCCCTTCTAATTCCAACATTCAATTTTTTGACATTTCTTGTTTACTACTTTCATTTATCACCTCTTTATTGAATGTTCAATATTTTTCACAAATATTGTTCATTTGTCTTATTAATTAACTCTAGATCGTTCATTTAATAGATTAAATTGAATACCAACATTAAATCGTTCATTTATAAATCTTTCGCTATAGAAGATGATCGAATTATATCAAAAAAGATATTTTTTTACATTTCTATTTCAAAAAGAGTTGTATATTTCACTTACGTGTTACAAATAGGCTAAAAAGTTCTAGTAGGCGATTTGGTGAACTTTGGCTAAGTTATCAAGAACAAGAAATCATCTTTTTTTTCTTTCTTATTCCCTACCAAATCACTTATTTAACTTTTCAAGCACTTCGAATAATGCTTTATTCTTCGGAATGTCGCTCATAGAATCACTGTAATAAGCATATTGAATGATTCCCTCTTTGTCGACTATAAGTAGCGCCGGCATGCGTCCTAATTTTCGAATTTTGAATTCCTGATGCAGTTTTTTGGCAACTTTCTTATTGTTATCGTAATATATCGGAAATTTTTCTTTCGCGTACTTTTGTTCCATCTTAATAGCATTTTCAAGCGTGTCTACCAAAATTGGATAAATAATCGTGTCTAATTGCTCAAATTGCTCTTTATCTTTAGCAAAACTGCGAACTTGTGCTCTGCAATATGGTCAGTTGATGCTTCTAAGTAAAGCAACGATAACATTATTCTTTTCGATGAAGTCTTTGATGTTTACGTTTTCTTCTCTTGAATTAGGCAGAGAAAATTCTTCAATTTCCTTCCCTACCATTTCAAATTTATCCTTCATTCGTCTCTCTCTCAAGTTCTCCGTCCTTTGAATTTACTTTGATTCTGTCATTACAGTGTTTTTAATCTTTATTGATGCGGTATACGGCCCTTTTGACTTAAAAATAAGAATTCTGGCGATTTGGTCAACTTTGGCTAAGTTACGAGAACAAGAAATCATCCTTCTTTTCTTTCTTATTCCCTACCAAATCAGTTACTACTGTAGATTTCTAATTGCTTCTAACAATTCCTCAATTTTAGGATTGTCCTTTCCAGAATCACCATAGTAAGCATATTGTATGATTCCTTCTTTATCTACTATGAGGACGGCTGGCATTCGTCTATATTTGTCATCTACTAATTTAATTTCCTGGCCGAGTATTGTTAGTACTTCTTTCGATTCATCATAGTACACAGGAAACTTACCTTTTGCATATTTTTGCTCCATTTCAATGGCATTTTTGAGTACATCCTCCGTAATTGCAATGATGATGGTATTTGACTGATCAATCTCATCAAAATGATTAGCTAAGCTCTGGATGTGCTTTCTTCAATGTCCTCAGGCCAGTCCTTTTTTCAATGATATGACTATGTTTTTTCGTCCAAGAACTTCTTTAATATTTACCGTTTCGCCTCTCGAATTAGGCAGGGAAAACTCCTTGATGTGTTTTCCTACCATATTAAATTTATCTTTCATAATTCAACCCGTTCTGGATTTTAATTTTAAAGAAATTGATCAAGTTTTATTTATATTCTTCGCCGATCCCTTCTGGAGGATATTTCGCTTTAACGCGTGGAATTGCGATAAATTCTCTTATTTCAAGTCCTTCTTCTGGGTCAAAAAATTTCAAACTGGTGGAGGGTTTAATGACAACTGCAGTATCTAGACCCATAGAAGTGCCGGCAGCAACAACGACTTCCTCTTGGGATTTAATTACATTCGCGTCTGCAGCCATTATTGCAACTTCTACGCACACAATTAACCCACCAGAGATTAACCTCAGCGCTTCTGTCATCATTTGTTCGAAAGTAACTCCTTTAAATGTTCCAGCGATAGCTGTACCGACTCCATAAAAAGGAATAGTACCCCTAACAACTTTAATCCCTAACTCTTCAAGCTTATCCTGTATTTCATCAGTCATGTCCATTCTTACCTTCTTTAAGCCTTTTTGTTGCCATTCTCTTAGCTGTGTTTTCAGTTCAGGAATATCACTCCAAGGACCATGTAAAGATTCTTTGACCGTCCAATATGCTCCAGGAGGAATGGTAATTGCGATAATTTCCAATTCTTTCCCCATAATCTCATGGGCTTTTAAGGCACTATTTCCACGAAGGGTGGCAACAATCACGGTCTTAATGCCGAGTTCATTACTCCTCTCTTTGATTAATTCAAGTGTTCTTAAAGTGTTACCTGGACCGGGTCTTTCAAAGTATTCTATCCACTTTCGCATTTGTCTCCCCTAATTTCCTATATTGCAGAGAAGGTAAACTAATTATATTCGTTCACAAGATCTTACTTTTATAATTAATCGATATTAACTTGGAGGCTAAACTTGTGAAAATCGGAATATTGGGCACAGGTAATGTAGGACGTGCTTTGGCGAAACCATGGGCAGAAAAAGGTCATGAAATAGTATTTGGTTCTCGTGATCCTAATAAAGCGCTAGAAATTGCGGAATCCATGGGAAAAAACGTATGTAGCTCAACATATGAAGAAGCAGCGCAGTGGGCCGAAGTTGTCGTTCTTGCAGTCCCTTATACAGCGGCTCTGGATGTGCTTCGGGATGCAGGTGATTTAACTGGGAAGATCTTGGTAGATTGTACTAATCCTATTGCTCCAGGTTTGAGTGGTCTTTTGATAGGACTTACCACTTCAGCTGCAGAAGAAATTGCTAAAATGACATCTGCAAAAGTGGTAAAGGCATTCAATACTATGGGAGTTGGCGTCATGGCAAATGTGCAGTTTGGATCTGAAACAGCTAGTAATTTCATCTGTGGTGATGACGAGGCAAAATCTGTCGTTAGGAGCCTGGGAGAGGATATAGGCTTTGATGTTATTGATATCGGTCCGCTCTCAAATGCTCGACTGCTCGAACCATTAGCCATGCTGTGGATTTACCTAGCGTTTAAGCATGGAATGGGGACGGACATTGCGTTCAAACTGCTTCGACGTTGAATAAAATCCAAAAGATGAAATCTCTTAATTAAATCCCATTTTTTTCATTTCCTATTTTTTATCACACATAGATTTTGTGGTATTACGCTTCTTCTTATTTAAGAACCTTTCATTTCTAGTTTTAAACACATTACACTCATAATTTAAACTAAACTTAAAGTAAAACAATGGACAGCTACCCCAATAATATCATAACTTATATCTAAAAACACAAGAAAAGTAAAAAGGATTAGAAGTTTTTTGTCGGATTGATTTTGAATGAAAGTAGCATCAGTTGTTTTGCAAAGTAATCCAGTAATTTGTAATATTTGCGGAAAGCAATGCAAAAATGAAAGAGGATTGAGCATTCATACTGGACACATGCATAATGGAAAAGGGAATGGCCATAATCATCATTTCAACGGTGCCGGTTTGATGAATAATGAAATTCTGGCAGAACTTTACTCACTTCGCCAAATGATCATCGACCTGTCATATAAAATAGACAATAACGGACACTCAATAAACTATGAACAACACCACGATACTTTACCAAAAATACAGAGCTCTCCAAAGGGAGATTCAATTCTTGCTCAACAGCACCTTAAAAATTATCTGGGTTACGGAGGCGATCATTTGACTTTAATGGACGAATTAAGATCAGCATTAAAAGAACGGACACTCATATCTGTCTAATAGTACAAAGGTAATTTGACCATCTTTCACAGTCTTGTTTTAAAGAAATGAACTTAAATTTAAAACCAGAAAGAGAGTATTTTTTCTATATTCAATTAAGAATGAAAATTTGATTATCAACTTAAAGGTAATAATTTTCGCGAGGTTTTGATTTTTAAGCTCTAAGGAGGACTGATTGCTATTTCGTTTGAAAGCCCCATTGTAATCACTAATGGCACGCTAATTGATGGAACAGGTAAATCACCTATCGAGAACAGCGTTGTTGTCACTTTTGGATCCAAAATCCTTGATGTTGGATCTGCCAATGAAATAAATGTTCCAAAGGATGCTAAAGTTATTGATGCCAATGGCAAGACTGTAATACCTTGTTTTATTGATTCCCATTCGCATTTCTTTTTAATGGGACTAAAGGTGCTCACTGAACTTGATCTGTCAATGACTAAGTCTATCTCTGAGGTCATGGAGAAGGTCAAAACAAAGGTAAATGAGTTGCCTGATGGAACCTGGCTCAAAGGTCATGGTTGGGATGAAAGTAACTGGACCGAGAAAAGATATCCCACAAAGAAGGATATGGATCCAGTATCTCCTAATCATCCAGTTGTTCTTACACCATATTACTGGCATATGGTTACAGTGAATAGCCGTGCTCTCGAACTAGCTAAGATTAATAAACAAACTCCAGATCCTCCTGGAGGAAAGATTGAGAGAGATCTGACAGGTGAAGCCTCTGGAGTGTTGAAAGAGGAAGCAATGAAGTTAATCGATAAAGCACAACCGCCATTAACTGAAACACTAGCAATGAAGGCTATAGAGAAGGCATGTGAGATCGTGTTACAATGGGGCTGCGCGAGTATTCACGAGTTAGCCTCAACTTCAAGTGATTTAAACACCTATCAAAAAGCTTTTGAAAAAGACCTTCTAAAGGTACGCTCATATGTCTTACCGGCGACACGGTATATTGAGAATCTGTTAGATGGACTGGATACTCTCGGTATCAGAACTGGCTTTGGTAATGAATTTGTCAAACTAGGCTCTGTAAAAATCTGGTTTGACGGCGCAATGGGATCACATACAGCTGTATTTTCTGAACCCTATGCCGATGATCCGACAACAAGTGGATTATATACGATTTCTCCTGAGCAACTCAACTTAACTGTAGCAAGGGCACATAAAATAGGAATGCAAGTTGCTATTCATGCCATTGGCGATAAGGCAATCGAGGAGGCTCTTGATGCTATAGAAATAGCGGTTAAGGATGAACCAAGAAAAGATCATCGTCACAGGATCGAACACTGTGAAGTCATCAACGAAGATCAAATACGAAGGATGAAGCGGCTAGGAGTCATTGCTGCAGTACAGCCCAATTTCGTTGGAGAGTGGGAACATCCTGGAGGAATGTATGAGCAACGATTAGGTTTAGAACGCCTGAAACTCTGCAATCCGTTTAGGAATCTAATCGATGAGGGGATTACTGTTACATTTGGAACTGACTGTGGCTATTGTCCACCCTTTCCCTTTAATCCTTTGTATGGTCTATGGTCCGCTATATGCCATCCTATAGAGTCGCATCGCATCACATTAGAGGAAGCTGTGAAATGTTATACGCTTAATGGTGCATACGCTTCCTTTGAGGAAAAAATAAAGGGATCAATTGAACCAGGAAAACTTGCCGATATAGCGATTCTATCGGAGGACTTGACCGCAATAGATGCAGAAAGAATCAAAGATGTAAAGGCAGATCTGACGATGGTAGGTGGAAAAATTCAATGGCAAGCGTAAATTAATCGGTCTAGTGTAGATAAAAACTGTGTTCACAATGTGACTAGTTCTGTTAAAATTTTGCGCGTGAATTTCAATAACGCTCTTCATCGCTGGTCATCTTGCTCGCTAACGATGCGGACGGGCTTGATTGATAATATTTGGACTGTTAAACGGTTACAGATCGCGATTATTGCTTCTATCATCATCAAATCAAAAGGACTACCCAAAAGTTTATAGACACGAATAGATATATTTCCTGATATATTTGTATGTTTCTGAGTGATAATATATTTTTCAAAATCATCGAACTATAAGAGGGGTCTGGGAAATTGCAAATATTTCAGAAAGAAGTGAGCTTATTTATCTTAGCTTTCCTTCCCTTCCCCCCTTCTTTCTTTGAAAATTGTAATTAGTTCGCTTAATTGGAATAATTGGAATGCATTTAAAGGAGTGAAGGAAATGTCTGAAAGACCAAAGGGTTTACGTCTTGTTAGTACCATACAATTCATTGGAGGAATCGCTGTTGCTGCTAGTTCTTCATTAGCCTTCTTCCTCGCAATATATTTGACACGCCGAATGATGTCAGATGTTTATTGGTCCGATTATGACCTTATAGTAACGCCTAGATTTATACGATTTGCAACGATGTTCGGAATTACGCTACTTATTGTAGGCATTCTAGGGTGTGTTACGGCATATGGACTTTGGAAACTCAAGCCTTGGGGCTTTTTTGGGTCAATAACTGCAAACGGTCTTATAATACCTGTATTTCTTTGGATAGGAGACCATTTGTTTGTAGAGTGGTTTGTTGGTTCGCCACTCCGGCCTTTTATTTGGATTATGATAGCTTCTTTACTCTGGATTCCGATAGTCTTTTTGGTATATCTATTCTTCATCAGAGAACATTTCAAGTAATAACATAACTTTACCAACTGTTCTGGAGTTTGTCTAAACAGACTAGGAGGGAAAATAGATGGTGAGAAAAAAAGCAAAAGTTCTCATAAGTTTCATTAGTGCACTCATGGTTTTTCTCTTAGCTAGTACCGCAACAACAACAGTTGCGGCTGGAGACTGGGGGAATTTAAAGGTTCGCGACGAAATAGAATGGAAAATAGTGCCAGATCCAGTAGACTTCCCTGACTTAGCAGTATATGTGGAATTAAAGATTACGGGTTTTAGGGAGGCAGACATGGCATATAGATATAGTATGACTGCAGTTAATGATTCGTCCACCGATGTTATTCATACTGATGCTCAAGGCACGGCCGACGAGGAAGCATGGTATGTATTTTCACAGAGTTACCTGCAAAAAATGAAAGCGTATGCAGAAGATGATCCGAATATGACATGGACAGAGACCGATTTTAATTGGAAGGGAACTAATTACAAGGCATACTACTTGAAACGAATTGATGATGGGGGTATCTTTGAAGGTTGGATGGATCAGGGCACGGGAATCTCCTTTGAAATATGGTGGACTATTGGCGGAACAACTTATACATATGTTGAACTGGAGAGGACAACCGCCAATCTAACTGAAACTGAGGGATTGTGTCTAGGTACAATCCTTATTGCTTTCGTTTCTGTTTCAACACTTGTCTCTTATAGCATTGTACGATATAAGAAAAAGAAAAGGACCTAAGTCCACATTTCTTTTTTTCATCCATTTTAGTTACTCTAGGTATGGATACTGTCCTTGTTTAATCCAATTCTTCTATTCTAATAATCTCACTGTTGAGGTTGTTGTTGAGGTTTGGTCTAAATGAAGCTGTTTCCAAAGACGGTACAAAAAG
>NZ_JAHPYX010000224.1:0-30689 GCF_019058535.1 Candidatus Borrarchaeum sp. | reverse complement strand
TGTGTTGGGTCGCGGTGTGGGTGGCGTTGGTGGTGCTGTGGGGGGTGGTGTGGTTGGAGGCGCTGTTGGGGGTCCTGCTGGAGTTTCAGGTCCTTCTAGAACTTCAGATTCTTCTATTAATCCTGCTTCTGGAACACCTGGTCCGGTAACTTCTTCTGGTTCTCCTTTCAATTCTACAAGCGCTTCTTGTCTCGCACGTTCGAATTCAGCTTCTAAAGTCCCTGCTTTTACAACACTTGATCGGCGTGAAATTTCGGAATTAATTTTTTCAAGCCGCTCAGAATATAGTTCCATAAGCTTTTGATATGCAGTTGGGCTAATTTTTTTACTTTTATAGGCTTTTTCTGCATTTTTAATAGCCTGCGTTGCAGATGTTTTCTCAACGTCGAGTATTTGCAGAGTTTCTTGAGTTTGAGTTACTTCATCTATAGAAATACTTTCATCTACGGAATATCCTTCAGATGGGATTAGAAGTTTAGAAGTTGCTGAGGGTTCTCTTCCTCCTCCTACAGATTTTCCTGCCAGATACCCTACGAAGACTAATACTACAAGAATAACGACAACAAAGATTAGTTCAAAAATAACAGCGGCTAAACCAGTTGAAGCCGCTAATGAGTTAATAAGTCCTTGAAAAGCGTCAATTAACTGCAAATAATCACCAACATTCGTCCTTAAATCCACTAATTTTATTCACCTTAATAACTGAACTATAATAAATAAAGTTTTGCGCCTCTACTTCAATTTTTCTTAAAATTTAAGTTTTACTCCCTCTACTACATCTATTCATCAATTACTTGTTAATTAATTCTTTGATTGAAGATATTTAACCTATAATTCAAAGAAACGTTGAAGGGGTTACCGCTCAATAAGACTGATCTGATTATATAAGGATCGCGGATTTAACTGGGGTTACTTGTTAAAATTGAAGTAAATTGAATGGAGCCCCGAGCGGGTGTTTCGGAAAGAGCGCTCCGCTCAAATTTCCTTCGAACCCGCGACTTCTCGCACCTTCGGGAGTTCCGAAGACAACTCGACCTTACCAAGGTCGCGCTCTACCAGCTGAGCTATCGGGGCATTTTTTAATTCAAAAGAGGGTTTTTGTTTAAGGATGAGTTGGTGCGGGGGATGGGATTTCCGAAAAAGGCTTTCGCCAAAACTTTTCGAACCCACGTAGACCTACGTCACTGGATCTTAAGTCTCGTAGCATAAGGCAGCAGTTGCCTCACACACCAGCGCCTATGATCTGACCCTTGTAGGCAAATTGACCTGGCTCGGCCACCCCCGCTTATTATGATGTATCAATTTCGTAGGGTGTGTCTCAAGCCTTTAAGGATAGTGCCGGGGGCGGGCTTCGAACCCGCGACCTTCAGAACATTACCTCAGCGTGTAACGTCTCTCCGGATGTCTCAAGAAAGGGCTTTCTTGGGATATTCTCTATGAAACCGGCTCGGAAAGTGTCCGGCGCTATAACCAGGCTTCTCATCGATGTAGTGAGGGTAATTTCCTCATGCATCGACTCTTAGCCACCCCGGCTTGGTGATGTTAAGCTGTTATAGCTAGATTACGTCATAAGTAATTAAAATATAAAAGAATATCCCTCTCAATTGTTAACTTCTGATGTTTCTTTATTCGTATAAGGAGTGAAGAGTTCTTTCTCAACATAATTTAGAAAATCAACACCTAGAATGAAATTAGAGGCAAAATAAAAAAAGAAAAAGAGAGAGAGGGCTAAACTAAAGTTATGTAGACTTTTATTGTATAGTCTGGAATAGTTTCAAAGTTAAAGAGGATGTCAATCCGTACTCTTTGCCCAGAAAGTGCATCTCTATACTCGGCCATTTCTTCAGGAGATATGTCAAAACTGTCAGACTCGCTTGTGGCAGCAGATATATCGAAACCTTCCTTTCCATCACCATCATCATCTTCATTATCAAGGTCTACTTGATGATCATATACCTTCGATTCAATATCCCAGAAGAGTATTGTTTGGAGGGTGTAGAAAGACACTGTAGCGTCAGTTAAATGAACTGTCTCACCGGCATTAGTCATCGAAAGGCTAACTGTGATGGGCTCCGCTAAGTCTATTACTAAAGGATTTGATTTGACGTTGTGAGCGCTTGTATCAGAACCATTCACCAAGACGGTTAGCGTTAGGTCTTCATGCGTGTATGCAGCATTGGCAGCTGGCATCAACGTTAGCAATAGTACGAGGCTGAATACTGAGACTATTAGACTTTTTTTCAGAGAAATCACCTCGTTCTTTGAGGAGTCTCGCCATCGGGCTTTAGAAAACAAACTCCTAGTTTGGGTATAACCATGTCACCATAGTTGATAAATTTTCTAGTAAATCTCTTCATCTTAACATAATAACTTACCATTTACAGGCAAATTCTACCAATGAAAGAAAAATACCGAGTTCACATAGGAGAGTTTCATAGACGAGCTCTTGAAATCTACTAATTTAAATTATTTTTTTTAATAAACTCCTCTATTTTTTAGATCGAACTGCGCTATACATAATATGATACAGGGAGTTGCTTACATCATGGAGATTCATATACAACAGGGGAAACTCGAAGAAAATATTAAAGAAAGGGTATTTGATATCGCAATTTTAGGTGTTTTTGAGAATGAAACCAGTGATTTTACGAGTAAATCTTTACAAGCAGTAGATTCTGCCCTTGACGGGGCGATTAACGGATTGTTAACTCGCAAAGAATTCGTAGGTAAATTGAATACTATAGAGATTGTTCGACCAGATTGGAAGAATTCGCATTCCAGACTTTTAATCGTAGGTCTGGGCAAAAAGGATGAATTTAGCCTTGAAAGGCTTAGACAAGTAAGTGGAAAAACTGCAGTTCGTACTCGAGAATTGAATTGCCAAGAAATTGTAACAACCCTTCATGAAATTCGTCTAGATAATTCGGCGAAAGATACTGCGCAAGCAGTGATTGAAGGAAGTATATTGGGCATGTATAAGTTTGTAGAACTAAAAACGGATTCTCGCAGTGAATTTATTGACATAAAGAAAATTCTGCTTTTGGAACGAGAAATGACCGTTCTTGATGAAATCCAGGAAGGAGCAAACATTGGTAAAACTATTGCAGAAGCCACAAATTTTGCGCGAAATCTCGCTAATATGCCTGGTAACATAGCAACCCCTACTTACCTAGCTACGAAGTCAGAAGACCTTGCAATAAGTCTGGGTCTAAAATATAATATTCTAGATGAAGAAATTGCACAAGAAATGGGGCTAAATGCCTATCTAAGTGTGGCACAAGGAAGTGATCAGCCTGCAAAGTTCATTATTCTTGAATATACTCCACAAGAAAAAGAGGCACTAGAAACGATTGTCGTCATTGGCAAAGCTATTACTTTTGACTCTGGAGGTCTTTCATTAAAACAGAAGACAGGAATGGAGAACATGAAATACGATAAATCCGGCGGATGCACAGTAATTGGTCTCATACATGCAGTAAGCCATTTACAGTTGCCAATTCACTTATTTGCCCTCATTCCCGCAACAGAGAACTTACCCGGAGGAAAAGCAATAAAACCAGGTGATGTAATCAAGTCTTTTTCTGGTAAAACCATAGAAGTTGTGAATACAGACGCTGAAGGAAGATTAGTAATGGCTGATGCACTGACTTATGCTAAGAAATATTCTCCAACTCTTGTAATCGATATTGCAACACTTACTGGAGCAATTAGAATAACTTTAGGAGCACATGCTAGCGGATTAATGGCAAATAAAGAAGCAGAAAACTTCAAGAAACTACTTACGTCAGCAGGTGAAAAAACTGGGGAACGAGTCTGGGAATTACCCCTATGGAAAGAGTATTCTACGCATTTAAGAAGTGATTTTGCCGATTTAAAAAATGTAGGTGGACGCGAAGGGGCAGCAATTATAGCTGCTGTATTTTTATCAGAATTTGTAGAAAAAGGAACTCCATGGATTCATTTAGATATAGCAGGTACTGCTCGCTCAGATAAAAAGAAAGCATACATCCCAAAAGGTGCTTCAGGAGTAGGGGTACGCCTGTTAGTTCAGTTCATTCGTGATTTAATCGGGAACTAACTCTTCTAAAAAGTTCTACTTACACCCTTTATTTCAAGCGGATGGATAGTTGAGAAACATCCAACAAACTGATCTTTTTCGAACATCGGAGTTAAAGTTACTAATTCTTTGAGATCTGTCCTTTGAGAAATATAGTGATGTGGTGTTTTGCGACCGTTTTTAAAACCATTAAAGATTTTTTCTATCTGTTCTAAACTCTCCGGTAGTGCATGGCAGTCTCGTATGTTGGCTCCAGGTTCTCGAGTTCCTTTCGGCAAAGGTCGTTGTGCAGCGGTTTTGTTACGATAGAGAATGATGCCGTTCGTATCTACGTACGTAAGTGCTACGGGTATTTCGTCTAAAAGTTTCTCCAATTCAATAGCTGATATTTTCATTGTTGATCTTCCCTAAATTCATGTTACGTTTTTTAAATGTTAACGGTTAATAGCGTTATCAACGTTAAAGCGGTTTCCTATTTTCATTTCTTCAAAAAACGTCAGCAAGGGAATTTAGAGAAAATATCCATTTTTTGACTTGAAAAATCAGATCAGAAAAATATCTAAAAAACGAAAAAAAGAGAATGTTATGTTTTCGCAAGAATTGGCTTTAAGTAGGCTAGCGGTGGTTTCTCAGGAATCTTCTTCGCACTCATTATGCCACGTTCATAGCCATAAGCAATTCCAAGGATTAAGAAGCCGTCCTTTATTAATTCTTCAATAACTGCCTCGATTTCATGTTCTGTTGCTTTAGGGAAGAATTCCTTTATGAAAGCTGTGACTTTAGGAACCGCTATAGGGACTTCGTAGAACGATTCGTCGAGGAGTTGAAGTATAACATCCTTTATTTTTCCCTTCATTTCCCCTCACCTCTTTCATTATTTGTAACTATCACGATAGATCATGAAATATTTTAGGTATTCCTACCTATATATATTAATGATTTTCGGGGTTATAACCGTTTTGACTAAAGATTTACGGCAATTTTTATACAGATAATTACTGAATCAGAAAAAGTAGTAAAAAGATGATGCAACAACGAAAAAAATTTCGGAGTAAGTGCTTAACGATTATAAAATCATAAAAAACTAATGAACTGCGGTAATGTTTCGAATCAATATGGCTCTAGCATGCTTCCTCCATTTTTTATCTTATGGAGGAGTTCCACATAACATTTTTCTGCCTCTTGTAGAGTAGTTTTCCCTGCTGCTAACTGTGTAACTTTATAACCACTCGCTATTAACTCAATAAAGTATTTTTGATCTTTCAGAACTAGCCGCAAGAGTTTGTTTTCTGATATTCTAAGACTCTTTAAGATTTGTGGTTTTGCTATTTCTTGTAGCAGATTCCTTTCCTCACTTAATATAACCGTGTTCAAATTTTGAGTTACTCTATTAAAATTAACTTCAAATGACATGATAATAATGCCTCCATTATTTTCGTACAATTAACATCTCTTTTCGGTCAACTTCAATATTTGTATTATTTCTTCTGGTTTATATCAGTTATCAAAGAAAATATGAGGGAACCTTTATATATCAATAAGAAAATATTCACTTAGTGATAACACTAAAAGTAGAGGGTGAAGTTTATGGTGTCAACAAATGGCTTCACGTTAGATGAAAAAGACCTGAGAATTCTTGAATTACTACAAGAGGATTCATCAAGACCAATTAAAACTATTGCAAGCGATGAAATTGTAAATTTAGCGATTCCGACAGTCCATGAACGAATAAGAAAAATGAAAGAAAGTGGAATCATCAAGAAGTACACAGTTATTTTAGACGAGAAAAAGTTAGGCAAAGATGTTACCGCCTTTATTGAAATTACATTAGATTTTAAGGCCCATGAACCAGATGTGGCTGTTCCTTACGAAGTTGCTAATATGAAGGATGTCTTGGAAGTATTTAACTTGGCGGGGGATGCAGATCACCTTATTAAAGTGAAGACCGAAAATATATCAACTCTTGAGGGAATGATAAGAACCATTAATCGTATTCCTGGAGTGGGACGAACGCGGAGTGTTATTGTACTTTCTACTGAGAAAGAGGATACTACACTTTCATTAACATGATAACTTGAAAGCTATGTTTGACGAATTTTGCTGTAAAAAGCTTGCCTTGTTTCGTTGAGCACATGGACTAAAGCATGAATATCTTCTGGTTCTGTCCGGTAGTTGGTAATACAAGCTCTAAGCACAGGTATATTCTGTTTCAGTCTTGTAGTAGAAATCCAAGCCTTTCCAGAAGAAACGACTCCCTGAGCGATGCTTTCGACGAACTCGACAGATTTCCCTTCTGGTCTTTGTTGATCAACAAAACACACAACTGGTAACTTTGTCTGATTGACGATTTTCCAACCTGATTTTTTAAGTTCTTGGCGCAATAAATCTCCCATTTTTACTTGGTGTCTAATTACGGTGCTATATCCATTCCATCCTGCCACAGCAAGAGATAAAAAGACTTTTAGACCAATAAATCTGCGGGAACACTGGAGGGAACGAATATATGGATCTACTACATTTAATCCCAACGCATCTTTTGGCATATAATCGGCTTCTATAGAAAAAGTTCTGAGGAGAATTTCTGGATGGCGAGTTAAGAATAGACCAGCGCCCATAGGGACATTTAGCCACTTATGTGTGTCGAATGTGATCGAATCTGATCGTTCAATGCCTTCAAGAACATTTCTCATTTCAGTTACAAATACGATCGCACCTCCCCATGCCGCGTCAACGTGAAACCAAAGTTTCTCCTTTTCTGCTACATCAGCAATTCTTTTTATATGATCTACCACTCCGGCGTTTGTCGTTCCTGCGGTAGCCGCGACTAGAAATGGAGCGAACCCAACGTCTCTATCTTTTGCAATTTGCTCAATAAGCACATCAACTTTCATTTGCAATGAATCGTCTACAGGTATTTGTTGCACTGCCTCTACGCCCAGACCACATGAACGAGCAGTTCTTATAAGAGAATGATGACTCTCTGTAGAAACATACAGTTTAGGCAGTGTGTCGAGTCCTCTTAGCCCTCTTTGTGCAAATTTTGGAAATTTGTGAGTGAGAGCTGTTAATAGAGCTGTATGATTAGCTTCAGTACCACCAGATGTAAAAGTGCCATCTATTTTTTCCGAATTATAACCAAATTGAGAAGCAAAAAATCGAATTAAATGTTGTTCAACTTCCACGGCAAAGGGACTATGACTCCATGTTGCGAGTTGAGGATTAAAAGCAGCAACCAAAGCATCAGCTGCGATCCCCATTGTGGTTGGAGACGGATTGAATAATCCAAAGTATTGTGGATTAGCTACATGCATTTGATAGTCCCACAAGCCTTTCACTACAAAATTCAATGCCTGTAAAGGATCTATGGACTTTGTAAATGTAATAGAGTTTAGCAGAGATCGTATCTTATCTGCATCTAAATAGGGGGCAACGCGTGCTTGATTAACATTTGTAATATATTCTTCAATAACTTCAACAAGACACTGCCAAAGAACGATTCGGGTCTTCTTATCGAGCATCATTATTTCCACATGATTCATCTAAACACCTAACTTGAGCATTTCAAATAATGAATTAGAGTATGATTTTAGGAATTATATTATCTTATTCAATACTTATTTTTCAAAAAGAGTGGTGGGCGAGGGGAGATTTTCAGAAAGAGAGGGTTTCTCTCTATTCCTTCGAACTCCCGGCAAACGGGACACCACAGCGCGCGTGTAGAGTCATTCCGTATCGTGCTGGGGTTACCCAAGCAGAACTCCGGATGTTTTTGTCTCCTCATTAAGAGGAGGGCACCCAAATCCGGAATCATACCATGCTAGACCACCCGCCCACATTAAATAAACTGTCTTTTGGGATGTGAGACAGTATATGAAGCCGCCGGAGGGATTTGAACCCTCGACTTCCACCAGTTATGCGAATAGCAGAACTGTCATTGGATTACAAGTCCAACGCTCTACCAGCTGAGCTACGGCGGCTCTTATTGGTGGCATTGCTTTTTATTTGATTTGTTTTTTATTTTTTTAACCTTTATGGTGAACCCTGAATCCATGAAGCTTGGATCTATATGCTTCTTATATTCATTTAATCTATATGTTCCATTTGTTCCATTTAATATTGAGAGCCACTCACTTGAAAAAAATGATATCAAGTTAATTGACTTTGGGAAAAGAGGGCTGGGTCGTGTATAAACTCAAAGCTAAAACTCCATATATTTTATTTCTGGGAATATTAGTCTCCGTGATAATGTTTTTTAGTTTTGCATTTCTTTATGTGGCAAGCCAGCAAGAAGCTATTGCGATTGGCGGTTTTCAATATCATGCGAGAGATGGAGACAGAGCCAATAAGTTCTCGGTTGCACCAGGAGGTGCATCACAGGATTATGCTATGAGTTTTGTTGTTACTAATACAGGGGGTACAGAAATTACTTTGACACATCTAGAAGTAGAAAATGATGGTAGAATTTGGACATCTGGAACGGATAACAACTGGAAAGTAGCTGTATATCTAAATGATGATGAGACTTTACTTAATCCTAAAGGGAATGATTTAGGGGTGACGATCCCTGCATCTCGTATTTTCGTTAGCTTTAAGTTGTATTGTGAAGGATCTGGAGACTATTTTCTTACAGATAGTTCTGTAAGGGTCACTATTTACTCAGCCACAGGAAATATCTATCAAACGAACTTCTTTATAAATTAAAATTGCTCAGATAACTACATGGATTAAAAGGTGCTCATAATAATTCTGAGCGAAGTTCTCGATATCGAAGTTAACTTTTTTATTTGTAACCTGACTTAATGTAGAAATGAAGAGACATTTCCAAAATCATGGTGTTCAGATGAGATGTCTGAAGAGTAAAATGAGGAGAACGCAATGGCACAGGATAAAATCCATCACACAGAGAAATATCTTTTAACATCGGCTGGGGGACGAGCAACGCGATTTGGAGGATTTCCTAAGCACTTATTGAAGATAAAACGAGATAAAACTAGGATATTGCTGGCCGATGTTCTGCGTGTTCGAGAACGGACACCTCTACAAGTTATACTCGCCATCAAAGAGGATGATGCAATGCAATCGTGGATTAAAGAGGCTAAAATCGATATAGTCCTTAAAGAGCCTCCTTATGTCCGTTCTAATGGACATATGTTTCCAGCTGCAATTGCACGAATAATTTACTCCCATGTGAATCAATGTAAGAAATGCAAGAATGCGGGATGGATCAACGAGGATTGTGCAGAAGAAATTCTCCTAATCTTTATGCCGTGTGATCATGATAAAGCAGATGCATTCATCAATGCTGAACTTGTCCTCTTAAATAAGACGTTGGAACATCCAGAAAAAATTATAGGTTTGCAAGCCTCAGTCCAGGATCATCACGATCCGACACAAATGGGTATTGCTGAATGTATTCTCTTAGAAGAGGGCGAATACCCCCTTTTGGAATGCGTTCAATTTCGTGAGAAACCGGATGCAAGCACATTAGAAAAAGTTGGTGCAGATGTGGTTTTTGGAATTAACACCATGATTTGGAGCGGAACGATTTTTGCATGGTTAAGGGCCTTCTCAGGTGATGTTGTGTTAGATAAACTAACACAGGCTATAAAAGAGGCTGTTAGCGAAGGTGATGATGCTGATGATGTTGTGCGGCTTTCTTACAAAAAATCTCAACCACTTGGACCGTTAGATTTCTCAAATGACCTTAATTCACGATTCAATGAATATTACTATATCACAGTTGATGGGAGTCTCTGGGGCGATATTGGGTTTCTTTTAGACGCCGTCAGGGATGAAAAGTTTCAAGACACCTTGTTACAGAAAGGTGAGTTACAAAAAGAGAGAACTAAAAATACATTAGTTTTAAGTGATGTAGAGGATTGCGACATATACATCGTAGGAACAGAAAATATGGTACTCTATTGTCATGTAGGAGGGGATGGGCGCAAGAAAGTATTACTTGTAGGTCCATCAGCGACTGCGGACGATTTGAAGAAACTTGTGGGTTTTATAAGAAAAGAATAACCTGTTCTGGGCTATTTTTTTGTTGAGAAACAACTAATTTATCATTTTTAGTAAAATTTAAAACAAAACCTGATCACTATTTCGTGTCTACAATTGTAGCAATTGGGGACGTAGTGTAGCCAGTTCGTATTAATCTCTGGTAGGTTAGTATGAGGTAATGTAGCACGTCGGGCTCCAGAGGTTGTAAATAGCAAAAACTGACGGAAGGATGAAGATCTTCTGGAGTTGTGCTTACCAGAGAAACCCGATGGCAACACGTGGCGTGGTTCTCACGGTTGGCGGAAGAATGAGGCAAAAAACATCAGTCAAAATTAGGGAAGTCTCATTTCGAATCGGGGGTTCAAATCCCTCCGTCCCCACCACTTTTAAGAATCATCATACAGTAAGATGATATTTTTCTCTTAACCGATTCAAATCTTTTGAACGCGGTGGAGTTGAACTCAACAATATCCATAGGAGAGTAATAAATGCCAGCGTATGTAATTTCGATGATGGCGATCCATGATCCAGATACCTATCGTAAATACACGGATAGGACACCACCCATAGTGAAGAAGTACCAAGGGAAGTTTCTCACACGCGGGGAACCGGTTACTACATTGGAAGGAGAGACATACACAGATAGGATGGTAATATTAGAGTTTCCGAGCAAAACTCACGTTGAGGCTTGGATAGCTGATCCTGAGTACCAAGAAGCAATGGTATTCCGGCATGCATCGTCAACAATGCGGATGCTGCTGATACAAGAAGGTGGCGAAAACACCGAAGACCCGGACCCAAAACTTTGAGAGGGCGTCTACTCCTGGGTCATCTTACTCTTGCTTTCTTTCAATAGAAGTTTTTATAGGTTTGATCTTACTTTTTTTGCTAGTAGCTAAGCAAGAAAGCACCAGCGCTTCAGCGTGGTGATGAATTGCGGTAGATGTGTATGTTCACTTGCATCATGTGCAATGGGGGGTCTGCCTCAAGTTATATAGGTGAAATGAGAAAGATATCAACAGCAATTGGAGGGATAACAGGAACACTTGCCGACAAGGTGCATACTCCGATGGTCTCACCATCGTTTACCGTACCTACGGGGCGTAGGGATGTTAAGCCTGTGGAGATACGACCTCCGTAACCCGTCACGGACGGGGATCGAGTCCGTCTGAGAAGCAGGAAGCCTCCATGCTTTCGCACGAGGTAGCTCACTTATTAATAAAAATAAAAGAGAGAAAGTCTCTCTTTCTGAAAATCCCTCCGTCCCCACCATCTTTACTTTTTCTAGATCAACGATTGACGTATTGATACTTTGTAGTAAAGTTTTTATATAGATGGGATATGCCTTATATTGGATCTTCGGCCATCGCTCCAGGGCCACACCTGATCCCGGCCGAACTCAGAAGTTAAGTCTGGAGACGTTCGTGGGAGTACTACCTTGCGAGAGCAGATGGGAAACCTGAATGCTGAAGGTCCACTTTTTCTGCTTATATCAATACCAAAGAGGATGTTCTCTCTATTCAATGAATACTGTCTGAATTCTTGTCAACTGTGTCCATTACGGAATAGTTTAAAAGTGAAAAGGATAATGCATAGCAAAGTGTCTTAGGAATACAGAAACGGATAAATACATGTATTTGAGGCTGGCTGAAAACAATGCAAGGGTTATTAGATTTATTAACAGGTGGCGGTGGGGAAGGAAGTAATCCATATGCCGTTATCTTCAATTTATTATTCTTTGTCTTTATCATTTTCTCAATATTTTATGGACAGCGTATTCAGCAGTTCATGTGGCTTAAACAAATTGAACGTGCACTAATGAAGTTAGATGTATGGCAGCGAGAAGGCAAAGTAATCTGCAAGTTACGGGTCTCGAATTTTAGCGATGCTTCTGACGAGGAAGTGTTTGATACGATAGAAGGTTTCCTTGAATTCTTTATGATAATGCCTGTGGATAAAGACCCGGCAGGAGTTTTAAACCGATTAGAGCATTTGATGGATGTGAGAAAGTCAAGATTCGAAGATTTCGTCTCTCGCGTAGCACCTAAAGCGAATGAGGCGGATTCTAAAACACTTGAAAACGTGATTGAGGCGACAATAGCCGTTTTCACTATCTTTAGAATAATACGTCACTTCTTATTACTTGGCAAGAAAACTAAGAGCACATTTTTAATCATGCAGATTTACATGCAGCTCCCCTTAATTATGATCTTCGCTAAGGCGTATTTCGAAGCGTTAAAGTGCTTTGCAGAAGGTAAACCCATCGGTGATGGCGTAGGACCTCTTGTCGCAGCGCGACTCATGAGAGGCGGTGAACCGAAGGAGGTAGCAAAAGAGGTCGTTGCAGTCGAAAAGAACATAAATAACCGCAATGTCATCATTGTAAAGGCTAAGGGACCCGGAGGTACTGTTGGAAAGCCCGGACTTGGAGTAAAGAATGTCATAGAGGAAAAAGAAGGGAAAGTTGCTCGTGTAATAATGATCGATGCCGCCTTGAAGTTAGAAGGCGAAGTGACCGGCGATGTGATCGAAGGTGTCGGCGCAGCAATTGGCGATCCCGGTCCCGAAAAACACAAAATAGAAGAATCTGGGGTAAAGTACAACATCCCTATTGATGCAATAATAGTAAAGCAATCGATCGAGGACGCTCTGACTTCAATGAAAAAATCAATAGCAACGTCCGTAGATGACGTCATTAAACGCATTCATTGGATTATTAATAATCAAACAAACGAAGGAGATACGATAGTCGTAGCAGGAATTGGAAACACACTTGGAGTAGGACAATGAGGTTGAAAAGATGAGTGAAGAAAAAAGACCCCAAGCACGCGTTTCGCGTGTAATTTTAATCCTTATAGGCATTGGAATGGTAGTATCCTTATATTTCATAGTATCGGCAACTACAGGCTATTTTCAGAATCCACAAGGGAGTCAATGGCAAACACAATTGCTGTTTGGACTCCTAATACTTGGAGCTATCTGGTTATTTAATTTCTGGATCAGAGGACGTTCAAAAAAGATTGAGTGGCATACAGTGTCTCAATTAAAATGCGAACAAGAAGGATGCGAATACTCAGAAATTAGAGACTTCAAGGAAGGCGATTATGTCTACAAGAAACTAGGAAATTGTCCGCTATGTGGAGGACAAGATACACTTTACATAGATTTAATTTATGCCTATAATCCCCTCGAAGTTAAACCTCAAAGTACAGAAACCGCTCAAAGCGCGTAGATTCGAAACAAGTTTTTTTAGTGGGGAGGCTAACAATTATTTTTTTAGTTTGTCACATAAAAATGTAGAGGGAACCTGAGGGTAATCTGTGCCACAAAAAGAATATTCGTTTGTCGGTATTGGTGGGACCTTCGACCGTATTCATAAAGGACATAAAACACTTCTTCAGAAAGCTTTTAAAATCGGAGAGCATGTTTTAATTGGAATTACTTCTGAGGAAATGCTCTCCGATAAAGATAACGCCAAAAAAGTCCAATCTTATACGCAGCGCGTTAAAAACATGGAAAACTATTTGCAAAATAATGGACTTCTCCAACGCGCCAAAATTGTGAAGCTTAATGATCGATATGGTCCTGCTATTACATTACCTGAAATGGAGGCAATAATCGTTACTGAAGAAACTCGTCCTACTGCAGAAGAAATCAATGACATAAGAAAAGCAAATAGGCTTGTGCCCTTAACCATAATAAGTGTTCCCCGAATATTAGCAGAAGATGGGATGCCAATCTCATCGTCACGAATTAGGGCAGGGACAATTAACAAAAATGGGAAGCTGCTTGAAGAAAAAAAGTGAGAACATTAATTAATGTAATTCTTATTCTTTTATGCTTCAAAGAGAGGGAGTTCTTCAATTTCGAAAACGGCGGTGGGGTTTTCTAGTTTAAATTTAAGCAATACCTCGGGATGAAGTTCTCCCAAAACACCTACTTTGTTACCTTTTACAAAGACCTCAGCAACTCTTCCCTCAAGAAAAGAAGGATTGACCGCAGTTTTCAGTTTAAATGGAACGCCTAAGTTGGTGAGAAGCCCTCCCACTACTGCTTGAATGTGCTCATAACTTGTAGCATAGTCAGTAATGGCTGCAGCTATTCTTGAAACAGTACGTACTTTATTTATGAAAGACGAATCAGGGATTCCGACAGGACCTACTTCAAAGATTTTCTGTGGAAAAGCACTATGGGTATTTTTACTTAGAAAGTTAATGAGTCCTGGCATCAATTGATTACGAATGAAAGTATATTTTTCACTTACTGGGTTTGCAATTTCAGTTATCTCATTAGATTCAGTAAACGAACGAATTGTCTCAAGATCATGCATATTTGTAAGGACATAATTCAAAATTTCTTGAAAGCCCATTCCAACCATCAAATCTTTAATCTTACGTTCGAATGTGCTTAAAGGAAGTTCCCCGCCCACAGTCATTGATTGCGGAAGCTCAGGTTCCATTATATCATAGCCATAGCCAATACTTACGTCTTCAATTATATCAACTTCATGAAGAAAGTCTGGTCGATATACAGGCACAAGAACCTCTAAAGTGTCATCATCAATTTCTTTTGAATCAAATCGCATTTTTTTCAGTATTGTTGTTAAATCATTTAGGTTTAAGCCAAATCCAAGCAGTTCATTTGTGTTTTGTAGACTCAAGTTCATTTTAGTAGGTGTGAAGTTAGGATAGACTTCAGGAGTTTTGTCAGGATAGAGGATCTCAACTGATTCGATTTTCGCGCCACGATCGTAAAGATCAGCAAGAAGAATGTGTAGAGCATAAATAATGATATATTCATCAGTTCCGGTCACGTCAAAAAAGAGATTTCTAGTATCCATGTCAACTCTTGTTAGATTGCCATTGATTATTGGTGGCAGGGAGAGAACATCACCGTTTTTATCTACCAAAAGCGGATATCTGTCGAAATCCGATATTATATGAGCATAATCCCGCCCTTTTGGAATCTCTCTTAGTATTTCATAGCCATTCATTTTTTCTGTCTCGTTAAGTGGAACGAAGTTGATATTCTCTGGTTTTTCTGCCAAGTATGTGAAAGGAGGCTCAACCGCATCGAGATTGTGAAGTCCAATAGAGCCCTTTCGTCGTCTACGACAGTGGGTATCGTGAATTTTTTCCTGAAGTTGCATTAACTGTCGAACTAAGGCATCTGTTAAATGAACATTTTTTACGACGCCACAAACGATATAGGGACGTACATCTAGTACAGAAGAGTCAACAGTGCATTGAATTCCAGAAGGTTCAACATCAAACTTTTGGAGGCCCATTTCTACTTCAAAAACACCTTTTAAGACGCGTGCGAGACCACTTGCTGAGAGCAGATCTGGTCTGTCTGAAGTGATCTCAACTTGAAGATCGTGGTCAACAACTTCATTTTTTGACCCGTAAATGGGTGTGATATCTTCAACTTCTGCTTTAATGTAAAACAAACGATCCTCTAATGTTTCTAATGGGATTTCTTTTCCAATCAGACTAATAAGGTCATTGTAGGACACCGTAATAGTTGGCATTTGTTTCACCTCACTTCCTTAGTCCTTAGAAGGTCAAGGTTATCGCTGTAAAGATCGCGAATGTCATCATATTCAAGGTAGATCATAGCTAGTCGTGCAATACCGATCCCCCAAGCTAGCACCTGAAAGTCAACATTAAATGGTTTGACGACTTCTGGTCGGAAAATTCCAGATCCTCCGACTTCTATCCATCCTAGTTTCGGATGACGAGCGAAGACTTCAACAGAAGGTTCCGTAAAAGGAAAATAGCCCGGCTTGAATTTCACTTCCGCACCTGGAATTAGTTCTATCACAATTTGTTTCAAATATCCTAGATGGTGCTTTAAAGTCAAATTCTTGTCGCCTACAATACCCTCCAATTGAAAAAACTCTATAGCATGTGTAGCATCTAAGACATCAGGTCTGAAATTCCTGTCAAGGCAGAACATTTTGAGTGGGGGAGTCTTATGCTCGTGTAAAAATCGCATAGAGACCGATGTAGTTTGGGAACGAAGAATAAGTCGGGATGCACGTTTCAAACTCCAAGGGTATCTCCAACCGCGCGAACCGGTTGTCCAGCCATTTTCGTGAGTCGCTTTCACTCGTTTTCTTAGAGCATCTAGTTCTAAATCACCAAATATCGGGTCTTTTAAGTAATACGTATCATGAATCTCACGGGCTGGATGATCTTGCGCCTGGAACAATGCATCGAAATTCCAAAACTCCATCTCAATAAGGGGACCTTTTGCTTCTTGAAATCCCATACCAATTACTGCCCTTCTTACCTCTTCTAAGAATTCAAGGAACGGCTGTTTCTTCCCGAGATATACAGTAGGAGGAGGTGCTGTAACATTATAGGGTTTAAGCACGACAGATTTCCATCTTCCAGAGGTTATATCATCACGAGTAAGCTTACTCACTTCTTTAATAATTTGGACTTCTCCTGTCACCACTTTCATTCCAAGTTCCGTTAATTGAAGTTTTCTTGTTGTTATTTCCTTTTCTTTTAGTAATTTTCTTTTTCTAAATTCAAGATAACTATCAATATAACTATCTTTAGAAGGCATTTCCTCTAAGACTAAATCACTTTTTGCTAAAAGAGAAAGGAATTCTTCTTCGCAGCAGGGGCCAAGTGCCGCATCTTTTCCAGTTTCGGTTACATAAAGGAGTGTTGCTCCATTTTGCTGTTTTTTAAGTTCTGCCCATTTCTTTTTCTTTAACCAATTGAGACCAATAGTAACCTCTGCCTTTTCCATTCCGTGATCTTGCGTCTGTAGGATTGTCGGGATTTCTTGTGCCCCTACTTTACAGAGATAATGAAGTAATCGAATTTCGGGTAGTTTTACCGTAGCATATTTTTTGCCTTCGTCTGATAAAAAAATGAATGTGCTTTTTTCCTCAACTATCTGAACCAGTCCTTTTTCTTGAAGTGAAAAGGCAATAGAGTTAATCTGAGCATTATCTAATTGTGTAGATTTTGATATACTCTCAATATCCATCATATCGTCTTTTTTAAGAGTTTTGAGGACAGTTTCTTCAGTATCAAATAGTGTCAGCGACTGTTTCATTAGAAAGCACCTCTGTACGGAGCTAAGTTGTCGATGAAAATGATTATGTTTATGGAAAATTCCTCAAGAAAGCCACAAGGCTTGAGCAAGTAGATGAATTTAGACGCAGGGTTTATATAGATAGATGGTAAACTAGTTAATAGTACCTACGGGGCGTAGGGATGTTAAGCCTGTGGAGATAAGACCTCCGTAACCCGTCAAGGGGATCGAGTCCATCTGTGAAGCAGGAAGCCTCGATGTTTCAGCACGAGGTAGCTCACTAATTTAAATTTGTCATTGAAGCGTTACCTGCTAATAATTTAGTGATTATAAGATTTTTGAGAGAAACCGAGCAAAGGTAACGTTTCAACAAAAATCCTTAAATTGGTCTACGAGTATATAGACCTAAGCGATGAAAGGAAAGCCCTTTTTTCGAGGACTAGCCTAGGAGTAACGATGATGGCTAGAGCAAAACAAAGGCGACATCTAGAGCACCGTTGGTTAGTTAAAATTCACGAAATAGGGCTCTTGTTGAGGCAGGGTGTGTCACCCATCAATGAAAACAGAGTCAACCCAGACGTGAGACAGCCAGCGGGAGAGGGTTGTTAAGATCACCTGGCATGAGAGAACGGTGCAAAGGAATGAGAGCTACTGCCGACCTATGATTGCATCGAGTTAGTGTCAGGAAACACTAACATCCCTCTACTTCTTTTTAAATGAAGTTAATCTAAGACAAAACAAGAAAAAGTAATATTTTAGATACTTAATTCTTCAACTAATTCTGCACCATATTTTTCTATTAAAGGCTCAAGAAGGTCTCTATTTGAATCAATCATATCTCTAACTTCAGCAAAAACCTTTATTGTTGCTTCTGCTACTGCTTTTTTCAAATCAAGTGGGTGTAGTTTTTCTTGGACAAAATCAGAAACAATATCTTCGACGCGAGTGTAGCGTACATCACCACCGAATTTTTCGGGGCGAATAACCGTTAATTCTCCGAGTACAGGAAATATAATCATTTTCACAACATCAAGTGGAAAATTATCTTCCTCTTGTCCTTTAACACAATAAGCGTTTTGCATCTTCTTTCTGATGTTTTCTGGCTTTTCATGGACAAGAATAACGGTCTCTGGCTTACTTGAACTCATTTTTTCTCCAGGGCCCTTTATAGATGAAAGTAATGTGCCATGAACACATACTGGTTTCTTATAACTCAATTTTGGTAAGATCTCACGGGCAAGCACATGGATTTTTCGTTGTTCCATCCCACCATGAGCTACATCAAGGTTGAGTGCACCAATATCTAAAGACTGCATGAGAGGGTAGACAAGTTGAGCCACCTTTGGATCCTCCATTTCTTTACTAATTACATCCATACTGCGTCGTGCTCGTGTTTGGGTTGTAAGAAGCGTCGATCTTAGTAGATCAAGAACGTATTTCGGTTCATACTCGAACTCAGACCCTGTAACATATTCAGCCTTCTTCAATCCCAATGCTTTGAATATTTCTCTCCAATAGTCTATCATACTTTCAATCCATTCTTTCGATCCTTTCGAATTTAAAAAGGTATGAAGATCTGCTAAAAGAACTACAACTTCCCAACCTGCGTTATAAAAGTCTAATTGCTTTAAAGCAGTAGATGCAGTCCCAATATGGACAAATCCACTTGTTTCATAGCCGACGTATGTCCTAATCTTCTTCTTAGATCTTAGTAATTCGATTAGTTCCTCTTCTGTTAGGATTTCTTCCAGATTTCGGGTGATTATCTCAGGAATTTCCACGTTTCTCGCCTTTCTTTGATTTTTGCCTTTGTCATTAAGTTAATTATGATCGTTTTCAATGCATTGATGAATTGGTATACTCCTTGCATCGTGCTCGTCTGCAAGATACTGCTTTCAGTAGCTTTATAAAGCTACGGGTATTCTTTTTAATTAAGAGATAAGAATCGTGCAAATGCGTAAAAGCAAACATGATACTCTACAATGTGCTAAGAGTTATGCATATAAATACTAAAAGCAGATGCATCAAAATTGTCTAGAAAAAAGAGAACTAGTCAGTTTCCTTCACAAAACTGGACCGAAAAAATGGACAATGTCCTTCACGACTTGATGGTAGACTCAAACAGCGGGACACCGATTATCGTGGAAGGAAAAAAAGACAAAGCATCCTTGCGTGCACTTGGTATACGAGGACCTATTCATTGCGTTCATGTTGGTGACCCTTTATTTGAAGTCGCAGAGCAACTCGCACATTATAATCGAATTATACTCTTAGCAGACTTCGATGATCAAGGAGAAAAACTTACAAAAAAACTGGCAAGTCATCTAGAATCAAAGCGTTGTAAAACCGATTTAGTACATTGGCTCAAAATGAAAAAAGTGTTTAGTCGACTGACAAAAGATGTTGAAAGCCTCAATTCGTTAGTCTCAAAACTCCAAGTATCGAGTCAACATACTATCGGTAAGGATTAAAGTTATAATGTGATCAGTTCCAAAAAATAAAGTAAAGATAGCCGTTATAATTTCCTTTACATTCGTAAAAATTACGTTAGCAAATCATATCATAAATAGGAGGAGAGTTAAAGAAAGATTTAGTTCACATTATACCTTAAAATTAATTTCACTTTCAAATTGAGCATTATCGAGTATCTCGATCCATTGTAAAATATTGTGAAATCTCTTTTTGAAAAATGGAGGATGTTAATTATGAATGAGAATTTTGAATCTTATAGCACGACAAAATATGTTGTTCGTGCAAAAATAGAAGTTGAAGGAGTGGTTGAGAAGTCAGACGTCGTTGGCGCGATCTTTGGTCAAACAGAAGGATTACTTGGCGAAGAATTAGACATTCGCGAACTTCAAAAGACAGGTCGCATTGGTAGAATTCAAGTAAGTATTGATTCAAAAGGCGGGAAATCAACCGGAATCATCACCATTCCCTCAAGTTTAGATAAAATTGAAACTGCCATCTTAACGGCCGCTCTTGAAACGGTTGATAGAGTCGGCCCATGTTTAGCACATGTCAGCATGGCGAAAATCGAAGATGTACGTGATGAAAAACGCAAAAATATCATAAATCGGGCAACACAGATCCTTAGAGCATGGGAAGATGACGTTATCCCTGAGAGTCAGAGGATAAGCGAAGAAGTTATCAAAGCGGCACGTTTAGGAGTCATCATGAAATATGGAAAGGATCAACTTCCTGCTGGACCAGAAATCAACGAATCGGAGACCATTATTATTGTAGAAGGGCGAGCTGACGTATTAAACCTTCTTAAGCATGGTTTCCGTAATGTGATTGCTGTTGAAGGCACATCTATCCCAGATACTATTGTCACTCTCTCACGCAAGAAAACCGCTATAGCATTCGTAGATGGAGACAGAGGTGGCGAACTTGTCCTCAAAGAACTGTTGCAACTTACAGAGATAGACTATGTTGCTCGCGCTCCACCGAATAGAGAAGTTGAAGAATTGTCACGAAAAGAAATTATCAAAGAACTTCGGAACAAAATACCCATTGAACAATACCTCGAAGGTCAACAAGACAAACCACGTATGGAAGTTAAAAGTGTAAAAAAACCCACAAAAGAAAGTACTAAAAAGAAGAAAAAGACTCCCAAAGTACCTGAACCTCTTATAGAAAGCGCAGAGAACATTACAGAAACTTCCGAAGCCGTTTTATTTGGTGAGGAACTTAATTCAATAGATTCAATGCCAGTTTCAGAACTCACTAATAAACTTCAATCAATAGAAGGAGTATACGCAATTGTGTTTGATGGGGTTATTACTCAGCGATTATCAGATATTGCTTCAGAGAAAAATATCAAATACCTGATCGGTGCTCGACTAGGAAATATTACAAAAAAGCCTCTTGATATTGAACTTCTCACTTTCCATGATATACTTACTTAGAAGTTCTTTTTTCTCCTTTTTCTTTTCATCTCAGCGAATTAAAAGGCGAGTTGCACCCGCCGTCCAAAGCCCCCCGCGTTTTAGAGGCCTTTTCATTCTATTTATTCTTGAGATTTTTTTATGTCAAAAACGACAAGAGAGTAAGCAATCCTAGGACTGCTAAAACTATAACCCAGGTCCAAGGACTAGCTCCTCATCCTCTAAAAGAACATGATTCATTTTCCTTCGACAGTATACACACCTCACAGGGTACATTGGGTTCTTTCTAATCTTCTAAAAACTTCCGAATTAAGCAAATTATGCTGTCGAAGCGGTAAAAAAGAAAGGAATGTTGGATCTTATTATATTGAGCAAAAAGCAGTCTATGGGATTATAGCAATCGCTTCAATCTCAACTTTAAATCCTAGAACAAGACCTACTTGAACTGTACTTCGCGCTGGAGGATTATTTTGAAAGAATTTGCCGTACACGGCATTCATCTCTTTGAAATCATTCATGTCGCTTAAAAAGACTGTAGTTTTTACTACATGCTCTAAAGAACTTCCAGCAGCCTCAATAACGTCTCTTAGATTCTTCAACGCTTGTTCTGTTTGTTCGGCTATTGTATCGCCTACAATTTCTCCAGTTAAGGGATCCAACGCAACGTGCCCCGATGCGAAAATGAAATTGCCTGCTTTTATGCCTGGACTATAAGGTGCAATTGGCTTTGGAATCTTATCGGAAACTACTACTTCTTTTTTCATTTTAATACGCCTCGTTTTCTCTTTTTAAAACCTTAAGAAAAAACAATACTTAAACATAGTTCTAGTAGGTTCAAACTTATAAACTCTAAAAACTGATGGTGTTTCGCTACAAAGTAAAGGTTTTTAAAAAATCGCATTAAATAGCCAAATATGATTGTGGAAATCCTCATTGCTATTCTTATAGGGATATCCTTAGCCGCTCCCGTTGGCCCAACAACAACGGAGGTTATCAAGCGCGGCGTAAATGGATTTTATCACGGATTTTTGACGGGCTTAGGGGCTGCAGCCGCGGACTCAACGTACCTATTAATCGTATTTTTTGGGCTCTCTGTTCTTTTTCTGTACCCTCTTGCTAAAATAGTGATCTGGGTTTTCGGATGTATAATCTTGGTCTACTTGGGTTTTATAGCAATCAAAGATTTTATCCAGTTTAAAGGTATTGATCCACAGTCGAAAGAGGAAGATAACTCTGCAAAAATGTCAATACGATGGTCATTTCCAGCAGGGTATTTAATCACAGTCGCTAACCCGATTACCATTATTTTTTGGATTGGTATATTTGGATCCTACCTTTCCTCAGTAATCGGCGGAGTCACTCAATTGAGTGCCCTTTTCTACAGTTTCTTTGTTGTTGTAGGAGTCGTTCTCTGGTTTTTCGTCCTTGCTTTAGTTTTAGGAAAGGGAGGAAAACGAGTTGGTGGTAAATTTCTAAAATACGTTTCTCTTGTTTGTGGCATAATTCTCATCGGATTTGGAATATGGTTTGGATACCAAGTACTGACATACTCCCACAGTTAAAGCAGTGGGGTTCTACACTTCTATGGTGAGAAATGAGGGGCGTGCCACCGCCCTGTTAATGACTCCCGCAGCGAGATGGTCTCCCTGAGCGAGCCTTATATTGACACAACCTACGGCGTCTCGATGGGCTTCAAGTCTGCACCGTAGACAATTGAACAATCTACCCTTCCGTACTACTCTTTTAGCAGCACATCGAGGACATACTGAGGAGGTCCCTTGTTCATCTATTTCCCTTACGGTGATACCATATTCCTCGGCTTTTTCCTTGATGCGTGTCACCAGATAGCGATGACTCCAGAACAGATGGATCATAGAGTTCAACTTCTTAGAGAATTGAGCTGAGTCACGTATGTTGGTGAGCTCACCTAATACTATTTCTGATACGCCTTGTGACCAACAGCGCACTACAAAGTCATTCACTACTTTGTTTATCACATCCCTAAATCTCCGCTTCCGCTTTCGGTATAACCAACGTAACTCTTTAGAAGTATGTGCATCGTTGGTGGTTTTCAAGAGCGATTCGTGTTTAGCTAGTTTGTAATTCCAGTACCACCACTCTGCCAATATAGAATTTGCTCGATAGCCAAACACCTGCGTAGTGTCGTCTATCATTGCCATAATTGGTACTTTCACTCCCAGATCAACATAGGCCTTCTTTGTTCCTTGTGGCTGATGTGGAGGCTCAACCTCCACCGGCATGAAGGCATACCACTGACCTGTGAGTTCATCATAACTAATTTCCAGTCTCCCTTGTTTGCCCCGCCACTTGTTACTACCCTTCCATTTCAACTTCAATTTGAATGGAAGTGTTAGCTTCGTGATGCTTAAGCAATAATTGTCACAACGTACTAAATATTTGAGTTTTCGCTTCCCTGTGCGTCTATCCTTCCAATAGCCTGGAGGTCGGATTCTATGGATATGAGACGGGAGTATCCTCGCCTTCTTTTGCTTTAATAAGGCAAAAAAGGACTTCCACGCCTCATTGTTCTTTCGGATGATTTGTTGGGCACTAGCAGAACCGATTAGTTTCTTGTAGTGGTGATAGGCGTCATCAGTATTCCAATCCATCTGTCCGTTGAAAAATGATTGCCGTCTTTGGTAGCTGAGCTGATTCCACATGCAGGCACAGGCATTCGCTCGCCTGAATAACTCCTGCTCTTGTTCTTTGGTGGGACATAACTTAAAGGTATTAGACCTTCTCAAGGTTGAAGCCTCTGGTAATAACTAAGAGAGCCACCAGAACTATTTAACGATTAGGGAGACCATGATGAACGTGATAAAAGTGAAAAAGAACACTGCCACAATTCATCCCACCCCTGAAGGAATGGGCTTTCTTGCTTAGTTACCTATCACTAGTCTGCTAATAACTCAAGCCCCAGTGCAAGCTTGAGGACCAATTGAATATTATTATTAGTTCGCTTAGTTTTCCAAGATTTTTTCTCTTTTGGGAATTCACTAAATATTGATTATTTCTTTTTTTATATTAGATAGAATTGTTTTGAACGATCTAAATTTTGATTTACATTTTCCATAAACTTTGCGATTTGATACTCATATTCTGCGATTACTTGAAATGCTTGTTTAGCAAGTTCAATTCTTTGTTCGAATGTGGTGCACCAATCTTGCTTTTCGATCTGCCTTAGAAAATGTTCGTACTGATCTGAGTTTGTAAGAACTGCTACGCGAGGATAATTTTTCGCAGCCGCTCTTATTAGCACAGAGCCACCTATATCAATTTGGCTTCGGCAAGTTTCTATCGAACTTAGTTTTATGACAGTTTCCTTGAAAGGATAAAGACTACAAACTACTAAATCTATAGGTTTGATTTCATGGGCTTCCAGAAACTGCAATTGTTCTGGATTTATTTTTTCTGTCAATTCGCCTGAAGTGGGTATTTCTGCCAGAATCGCTGCGTGTATTATCGGGTGAATTGTTTTCACTAGTTCTCCAGGCATTTCTGGAAAACTTGTTATTTTTTCTACTGATGTTACCTTCATGCCTGCAATCTTCAGGTGTTTTGCTGTACCTCCAGATGCTATTAATTCGATATTTGCTTCTTTTGAAAGGACTGTTGCAAGTCCTTCGAGTCCAGTTTTGTTATAACAACTAAGAAGAGCTCTTTTCAGGCGAACTTTGGATTTAAGTGTACGTGGTGGATATCCCATTATTTAGTGCCCCGAGTTTGAAAGTGTAGTTAATGATAACCATTCAGTATTCTAAGTTTATACTAATTTCTTCTTTAAGGAATTCAAGATGCATCAAACTAAAGTCCTCTCAATAGAACTCTAAACACAACTATTATATGCACAATAGATATAAAGCGATAAGAATCTTATGAAAAGTCTAATCTACGGTTATAGTACCTATTGAAACCTATTAAAAAGATTAAGTAAGTCAAGAACCTCGTTATAAGTGAACGGGGCTTGTGGTGGTGGCAATGAAAAAAAGAAAGATTCTCGTGACATGCGCTCTCCCATACGCTAATTCTGAGTTGCATATAGCTCATGCACGGAGTACATATATCCCTGGAGATATTTATGTTCGTTATTGCAGATTAAAGGGTCATGAGATAGTGTTTGTAAGTGGCACTGACGAACATGGTACACCTATTAGTATACGGGCTGAGGAAGAGGGCGTTACGCCAATTGAGGTGGCTACGAAATACTATGAGCAAGATGTGAATGATTTCAAGCGCCTTGGCATTTCTTTTGATAATTTCTCAAGAACAAGTAGAAAACTACATTATGAAAACACTCAAGACGTTTTTTTAAAACTACATGAAGCCGGACACATCTATGAGAAAGACCTTTCGCTCCCCTATTGCCCTAATGATAAGAGATTCTTGCCAGATAGATATGTAGAAGGAAAATGTCCTTATTGCGGGTTTGATCACGCACGAGGAGATGAATGTGACAGTTGTGGTCGAGCTCTCCATGAGGGAGAATTACTTTATCCACATTGCAAATTGTGTGGATCTCCGACAATAATTGAAGTAAGCAAACACTGGTATCTCAAACTTTCAAATTTTGCAGAAAAATTAAGAACATGGCTAGAAGAGGAAGATGTGCTCCCAGTTTACGGTAAGGAATATTTAATTGGGCAATATCTTGAACCTGGCTTGGAAGATATCTGTATAACTCGTGATTTAGACTGGGGTGTTCCCGTTCCCCTCGATGATGCTGAAGGAAAGGTCATTTATGTCTGGTTTGACGCTTTTCTTGGTTACAAGACTTCTACAATCGAGTGGGCAATCGAAGAAGCGAAAGATGAATCGAAATGGAAAGAATTTTGGCTAAAGGATCTTGCAGAGGAAAAAGATACTGAATTAATTCATTTTATTGGAAAAGGAATAGTGTACCATCATGCGCTTTTCTGGCCTACTGAACTTATGGGATCTGGCCATCGCGTACCTACCAAAATTCCTACATATGGATATGGAAATCTTGAGGGGCGCAAAATGTCCAAAGGTAGAGGCTGGTACGTCGGACTCACTGAATTCCTCGACAACTTTGATCCTGACACCTTACGATATTACTGGATAAGTTACTCTAATCTCCTTGAAGATGCGGACTTCAAATGGAAAGAGTATCAAACAAAAGTAAATAATGAACTAGTTTCAGACCTCGGAAATTTCATTCACAGAACGCTTACTTTTACCAATCGCTTCTTTGACAGTGTAGTCCAAGAAATCAATGATCTCGATGAAGCCGATAACAAGTTTTTAGAACATCTTGGTGAACTACAAAAGAATATTGAAAAAAGTATAGAGTCTTTTGAACTCCGTACTGGTTTAACAAGCATCATGGACTTCATGCATAAGTGCAATAAATACTTTAATGATAAAGCCCCATGGAAAGCGATAAAAGAGGCACCAGAAAAGGCAAAAACTACGCTTGGTGTGTGTGCAAAAGTAGTTAGAGCACTTGCTATTTTTATGGAGCCATACTTACCTTTTGTAGCAGAAAGATTGTGGAAATCCCTGGGTTTTGAGAATTCTGTGCACGAACAGACCTGGGACGCAGCCCTTGAAGGATTTTCAGCAGGGCATAAAATCGTAGATGATCCTGAACCCCTGTTCGCCAAGATAGATGACAAAATAATAAAGGCTCAAGAAGAAAAGTTAAAAGCAACACTAGTTGAACCATCTGAACCTTCTGAACCCACTCCACTCATTACGTTTGATGACTTCAAAACATTAGATATGCGTGTGGGAAAAGTTGTTGTGGCAGAGCATGTTGAAGGTACTGAAAAATTAATTCGCATGGAAGTAGATCTAGGTGCCGAGCTTGGAACGCGGCAAATTGTCTCATCACTAATCGGCTACTATAAACCAGAAGAATTAGTGAATAAACAGATTATAGTACTAGTTAATCTTAAACCGGCAGAAATCCGTGGCCTAAAATCTAATGGAATGCTCTTAGCAGCAGAAGATCCGCAAACAGGTGCTTTAGGCCTTCTAATAGTTGATCGGCCTCTTCGTCCAGGTTCAAAAATAACTTAAAATTGAAAAAGAAGGTGTGAGGTGTTACAAGCAATCACTATGTACCTTCTTCCCAACTTTTTAGATACTTATCTTGCTCTTGCGTTAGTAGATCATACTTTAGACCCATTACTTCACACTTTAGTTGAGCAACTTGATTGTCGATTTCTTTTGGAATGTCAATAACGACTCCGCCTCTGTTTTTAAGGTCATCTTTATTCTTGCAAATCCACTCAACCGCTAGTGCTTGATCAGAAAAACTCATGTCCATAACTTCAGATGGATGTCCTTCCGCAGCAGCCAGGTTGACGAGTCGTCCGTCAGCTAATAGAAAAATCCTCCTACCATCTTTTAATGTATACTGATTCACAAGAGGGCGGATTTCTTTCTTTTCCACAGCAATTTCTTCAAGCGCAGGTATTTCGATCTCCACGTTGAAGTGTCCAGAGTTCGCTAGAACTGCGCCATCTTTCATTAATTCCATATGTTCCCGTGCAATTACGTTCTTGCAACCTGTTGCTGTTACAAAGATATCTCCTACTTTAGCAGCCTCTTTTATTGGCATAACATCCATGCCTTCAAGGGCGGCAGTAAGTACCTTATGCGGTTTTACTTCTACTATTATGACACGTCTTGCGCCCATGCCCTTTGCTCTCATCGCTATTCCTCGTCCACAACGTCCATACCCTGCAACCACAAAGACCTTTCCAGCTAGTAAATCTGCTGTAGCTCTCAAAACACCGTCAATTGTGCTCTGACCTGTGCCGATATAATTATCATAATCCCACTTTGTTGGAGTATCATTTGTTGCAAGAATAGGATAAAGCATTGCACCGTCCGCTGCCATCGCTCTAAGGCGTATTACACCTGTGGTTGTTTCTTCTGCACCAGCCCACACATTATCAATCCAATCTATTCTTTCCCCTAACACCTTTTTTACTATATCTACCTCTGGGGCTTGTTCTCCTCTTTTCATTTTATGCAAGATTCCAACTAGGTCGGCACCGTCATCAACACTAATGTGGGGCTCATTCTTGATAACATTGGAAATCGATCTGTAGTAACCTTCAGTATCCATAAATTTCCACGCGTACACGTGAATGCCATCTTCTTCTGCTAATGCAGCAGCTACTTCATCAGTAGTGCTTAAAGGATTTGATGCACAGAGGAAAACTTTTGCACCTCCAGCTTTAAGTGTTTGTCCTAAAACTGCCGTTTCTTTTGTGATATGAAGACAGCAACCGACTCGAACGTCTTGGAGAGGTTTTTCCTTTATAAAACGTTCACGAATTTTTCGAAGCACCGGCATGTGTAATTCTGCCCATTCGATGAGGTTTTTTCCTTCTTCTGCAAGTGAAAGATCACGTACTTCAAAAGTATCACCAACTTCAGTAGTTACCATATTTTTCATCCTCTTTTTTCTTTCAACATTATTGTTCTTTTAATGAAGCGATATACTCGCCAAGTCTCTTCAAGCCTTCTTTAAGCCTTTCGGTATCATATCCAAAACCTACTCTAAATTGCTTTTCAGTTTCAAAACAGGATCCTGGCGCAGTAAATACGCTTTGTTCTTCAGCCAGCCCTTTACAGAATGTTTCAGAATCCATGTCGAAGTGATACATAAGCATAGTCAATACAGCAGCCTTAGGGGGAACCCATGAAATTACATCGCTATGATCGTCAACCCACTGTTTCAATATCTCAAAATTCTTAACAGCTATCTTGCGCCCCCGTTCGAGGAGAATTTCACGGCTTTTTAGAGCTATTTCAGCCACTTTTTCGTTTAAAACACCATTGCAGATTGAGGTGAAGTCTCGAAATGACCAAATTCTTTTAAGGAGTTCTTTGTTCTGGCAAGCGAGCCAACCAATCCTTAGGCCTGGCAGTCCGTAAACCTTAGACAGCCCTGCTACACTAATGGCATTTTCATATAAATCAGCAGCAGGAGGGGCACGATCTGTAGTTTTATATTCTAAACCTCTGTAAATCTCATCCGAAAGAACTGGGATGTTATATTGCTCTGCAAGCGCGCATATTTCTTCCAAGTCTGTTTTTTCGATGCAGGCTCCAGAAGGATTGTTTGGATAGTTTATTATTATCAGATCGGTGTTTTCACTAATCATACCCGCTAACTGGTCAATATTTGGCTTGTACTTGTTATCCATGAGTAATCTCAATTTCTTTACACGGGCTCCCAAATTTTCTCCTACTTGCCAAAGCTGCGCGTATGTTGGAAAAAAGGTAACAACCTCAGAATTTGGCTCAAGAAGTGTGTAAGAGATGATAAAATTTGCTTCTATCGCTCCATTTGTTACAACAATGTGATTTGTATCTAACTCCTCATATTCTTCAGCAATTAATTCCCTTAACTTAGGTAGTCCATTACTCCAACCATAGCCTAGTTTTGTGTCTAAAACTTTATCGATAGAATTACCAGTCAAATCCAATAGTTCTTTAAGTGTGAGCGGTTTAACTCCACTCTCGCCCATCATGATCTCACAATCATGTTCGTATTTAACAAACCATCGTTCCAACTCAAAGGGCTTAAATTTCATGAAGATCACCTTTGATTCGTTCTTGATTTGTGCAATTTTCAAAAAGGTTATGCAATAAATTATTGATACGACTATATAATTCCCAAAAAAAATCATAATCTCGCCGCTACCGAACAGTTTTTAGAGAAAACTTTGAGTATTTGGAAATGTATAATGATGAAAATAGATTTTATCAGTTACAAGAAGGTGAAACTTTAGATGGGCGAACATGAAATAAGCATCTCAATTGCTGATGCTGAGGCAAGTTTGATTGCAGCAAATAATAGAATTGCTGCTCAAAATAGAGCGTTATTTGATGAAAAGGGCATTCGTGTTCTTGATGTGGTTGGGGCAATTGGTGCTGGAAAGACGGCTCTTATAGAGCTTTTAATCGATAAAATTAAATCGAAGTACAAAATCGCAGCAATTGCAGGAGATATGGCAACGGACGTTGATTCCACTCGTATTAGAAGTCATGGTGTCCAAGCTATCCAGATTGAAACCGCATCTGAATGTGCGTTGACAGCAAGCTTCGTTCGAGATGTTGCTAAGGATCTTGATTTAGATAATTTGGATTTACTCATCATTGAAAATGTAGGTAATCTCATCTGTCCTTCAGACTTCATACTGGGCGCACATGCACGAATTACTGTTGTTAGTGTAACTGAAGGAAATCATGTCGTTCGAAAACATCCTTTGCTCTTTAAGCTTTCAGAAGTAGCGGTTATTAACAAAATGGACTTAGCAGAGATAGTAGAAGCAAATGTAGAAGAAATGGTGAGTGACGCTCTTACAATCAACCCAGAAATAAAGGTAATCAAGACTAGCGCAAAAACCGAAGAGGGCGTTGATTCCCTGATTGCAGCATTAGACCTTTAACTTTTTTTGGCTTTTTTAGTATTTAACTAGTTACTGTATATCCTAGAACTCCTGGGAGTATGCGATTTCATAGTATTGAGTATTTTTACTTTTGTAAAGTAAAATCTTGCAAAAACTATAAATATAACTACTTATATATAGTTATTTGGCAAATAATATGTTGATAAACATCAATATATTATTGCATTATGACAAGGTGACTTTCCAAATCCATATTTCAGATTTAGG
>NZ_JAHPYX010000223.1:0-11165 GCF_019058535.1 Candidatus Borrarchaeum sp. | reverse complement strand
CCCCTGGGCATAAGAGTGGTGCTATGTCCTCGGGATCCATATCTACGCCCTGAAGTGAAAGAGCAAAGTCTTCCCTAATGGTCATATATTCCGCGAAACCGCCGTTAACATGCCAGCCCGTGCATTTGTACTCAGGACAGTAATTCTCCCTTCCTGAGAGGCAGTACTTACATCTTCTGCAGGTGCTATGCAACCAGGATACGCCCACTTTGTCTCCGCTTTTAAACCTCTTAACCTTATCCCCTACTTCATCCACCACACCGATGACCTCATGTCCTGGAACAATTGGAGATTTCTTCAAAGGAAGGTCGCCCTCAACAATATGTAGGTCCGTCCTGCAAATACCGCAGGCTGATATTTTTATCCTTATTTCATCTCCTTTTGGAATTGGTGTTGGGAGATTTGTGAACTCCATTGGTTTTTCTTCGATACTAGCCTGTTTCCTTGCTATCCATGCTTTCATAATTATCCACCTATACATAGTATATGCTGTGATAGAAGTGGTTAAGTATCTCATTGCCCCTTTCTCTATATCTTTTGAGAGCTATAGTAAGGTAGTCGATGATATTCTGGGCCGTGATTTCGTCCGTTTCCTTGTTTTCTGCAGTTATATCTGCCGATAAACCATGAATGAAGACGCCAGTCACAACCGCTTCCTCTATAGAAAGACCAAGACCAAACATCGCAGCAATGCAGCCCACAAGTACATCTCCAGACCCTTCAGTTATCATATCAGGATTGCCACTCATATTGATGCGAACAGTTTTGTCAGGGTAGCTTATCAGAGAATGGGCAGCCTTTAGTACAATGATCGAATCAAGGGTTTTTGCCATCTCTTGTAAGATATCAATAATAGTTACTTCAATTTCTGCTGTATCCTTAGATACAATCGAGGACATCTCACCTAGATTAGCAATAAGAACTGTGGGTTCTGCTCTTGACCTTATTACTTCTATATTCTTTGATATGACGGTAATACTATCATTATAAAAAAGAAGAGGGCGCTCAATCTCCTCAGCTAGGATCCTCACCAGTTCCTGAGTTTCCTTGTTTAGTGAAACGCCAGAACCTATTACCACAAGATCCATTTGCTCTGCTATCTCTAAAAGTTGATCTTTGTTTTGCATCGCGATGCTCCCGCTCTTCGTTTCTGTTAGGTGAACGAAAGCTATCTTTTTGTCCTCGTTGGCTATGAAAGGTATAACCGAGTGAGGGGCAGCAAAGCGTGAGTAATCGCCTCCTGCTTTTAGGAACGATGATACCAAGTAGTATGGGGACTCGTGATATCCCTTGGCCCCTGCTATGAATAAGACCTTTCCAATATCTCCCTTATGCCCGTTCTTTGGTAGCGGAGAAGGAATTCCTATCTCTATCTTTAACTCGGGTTTGTTATAAAGTTCTGGAGGGAATGATATATGAGTAACGTAGAGTTTTCCACAATATTCAAAGCCAGGATAGATGACGTTGCCAATCTTCGGTAGACCGTAGGTTATAGTATAATCGGCTCTCACGGCTACACCCATAATCTTTCCGGTGTCACCGTTTATCCCCGAAGGGATGTCTATGCTGACAGTCAATTTTTTACTCTTGTTTATTAGATTGATTATATCTCTATATTTGCCCTTTACCTCCCGTGTAATACCAGTCCCTAAGATGGCATCCACAATAACGTCACAATTCATGATATAAGATCTGAGCGTTTCTCGGTCCTCTACCTTCCGGACCTCGATGGGCAATTTGGAAACAATCTCGAAGTTCTTTCTAGCGGATCCTTTAAACTTACCCTCATCGCTCATTAGGAAGACCCGAGCAGTGCCGCCCTGGGAATGTATCTTCCTGGCTGCCACAAGCCCATCACCGCCGTTATTGCCTGAACCACAAAGGATGATAAAATCCTTCCCCTTTATGCCTATCTGATCGAGTATCACGAAGTAAGCTGCCTGACCTGCATTCTCCATGAGGATATCCCCAACGATACCATAGTCCTCAATAGCACATTTATCAAGATTCCTCATCTCTTGTACCCTACTCACCTTCATTTTTTGTACCCCTCATTAAATTAGGCTATTATGTTATTGTTATATGCCCTCTCATCATCCAAACCTCCTAATCCTCAACAATTATGATGATGAGATGGTTTCGCTTACTTTTGATAAAACAATTACAGCACCAATAATAGGCAATATAGCCAGGATGAGAAACATAATTCTTAAACCAAATATTTCAGCCATTATACCTGCTATTAGGGTTCCAGTCACAGCTCCAAAGGTTATAGCAGAATTGAGGTAACCCATAGCTTCGTTGTGGCTGGCAGAAGGCGCGACATCTGATACAAAGGCACTTCCTCCAGTATAAATGCTTGCAAAAACAAAAGCATTAAGGACTTGGGCGATAATGAGTAAAATAAGGCTGTAGGATGTCGCATACATTACTAAAACAATACTAGTCCCAATTAATCCAAACATAATGATTATTTTTCTGCCTTTCATATCGGAAAATTTACCCACAGGGGACATAATTAAAGCTGAAATCCCTAAGTTGATAGCTATAAGGATACCAACCCATGTTGTCGACACTATTGTCGCAAAGAAAATGGATAATAAAGCAAATGACCCCCAATAAGCACTATATCTAAAGAATAAAGAGATATAAAACCAACTTAAGCCCTTTTCTTTTAAATATGTGCTTTCGCCACTTTTCGGTATGAATCGATTTTTCAAAGCGAGTATAATCTTGCTGAAGTTTCTTTCTTTAACAATGTCGGTTTTTGTCTCTCTCAAGAAGATAATCGTTAGGACAGCAGCAAGAACTGCAAGCATGCATCCAAAATAGAAGGTCATCGCAAAACTGAAAAGTTCAGTAATTGTCCCGCTCGAAAAAGAGCCTACTGCCCACCCCAATGAGGTTCCAGAATTTAAATATCCTAAGTTTTTACCTTTTTCTCCCGGTTCTGAGTATTCAGAGACCATGCCCATCGCGCAGGGTGAGAATCCTGCGGCTATGAATCCAAAGAGCCCCATTAATAAAATCAATGTTACTGGGAGTGCAATAAAAGAGATTATGAGAAAGATGACTGCAGATCCGAACAGACTAAAAATCAGAAATGGTTTTCGCTTCCCCATAATATCAGACAGTGACCCCATAATTATGGCCGTCACTGCATTAACTCCAAAGAACGTTCCGGCGATCAAGCTTGCTTGAAAAAGGGAGGCACCTAATACAGTTGTTGCATAAAGAGGAATTATAACGAAGGGTATTATTGTTACTGTATTAAAGAGCAAATTTACAATATTAATTGGCAACATCCAATTATTTGATTTATCATTATTTGCAGAATTCAAGAATTCACATCCTTTTTAAAATTAAAGAATTTTAAAATGTTTTTGTTCACATAATTAACCCACACAATACAAAATAGTCTACATCTTTAACTTAATTTTCAAAGGTAGCCAGTTCATCTACACGACCAGTGCCAGCGTCATAAGTATCAATTCTAATCTCCATTGATAATTTAAGCTTCACTAAAGTTGCATAATATAGCTTTACATCCATATTTAAGTTTCTTATATATCTTTTCATGTGTGTTTTCATGCCATCTTCAAAAATATTGAGAGAAAAGCTCTTGTAATCGCGTATAAATTTTAAAGAAATCTTTCATACACAGATATTGTATTCTCAGCTACATGATCCCATGTAAATTCTGCTAATACTCTTTTTCTTGCGTTTTCTCCCATTTTTTTTGCACGGTCGGGATCTTGGAGTATTGTTGTTACTGCGTTAGCGATATCATTTGGATCATTTGGATCAATAAGATAACCACATTGGTCTGTTCCTGCTTCTATTACTTGTTCTTTGAATCCAGAAGTTCCCATTGCTCCTACTACCACAGGTTTTTTCATCGCCATCGCCTCTAGACTAACAATTCCGAAAGGTTCGTAATGAGACGGAAAGACACACACATCTGAAGCTGCAATGCTTAGAATACGTTCCTCTTCCGAGATAAATTCATTACGAAAAATTACTTTATCTTGGAGATTTAACTGGCTTACAGTATCTTCTAAGTATTGGTACAAATTTCCCATACCCACAATGACTAACTTTGCGTTTGGCACATCAGCCAAAACTTGAGGCATGGCTCTGATTAAACAATCAACTCCTTTAACAGCAATTAAGCGTCCAACGTAAAAAATCATGAATTCATCATCTTGAATTCCATATCTTTCTCTAATTGTCAAAATACTTTCTTCAGGGATATTTTTTGGATTATATTTGTTTTCTGGGTCAACTCCATTCCAAATGACATTTATCTTATGGACAGGAAAGCCTACAGAGATGAGTTCTTCGCGCATAACCTTTGATACTGTAATTATTCCATCAGAAACTTCAGCACCCTTTGCTTCAAAGTTTTCTACAGTGCATGAGCCTCCTCCGAGTGCCCTCCCTCGTTCAGTAGAATGGACATGGAATATCAGAGGCAGATCTAGATGTCTTTTTGATGAAATTCCTCCAAGAACTGATAGCCAATCGTGAGCAGATAATATATCGAATTCTCTACGCTCTTTTTTTACGAGGTGACTGCAAAGTTTTGCAGCTGAAAATACATTATAGGTTATAACATCTGAAAAGAAACGAAGTCCTAATCCCCATTCTCTGAGTTCGGTATCAACAAAAGTTGGAAATAGACCGCTAAAATCGATAGGTGTCGGTCTGTAGACCTCAACACCACGCCAAATATCTCTTGTGAGGAGTTTCCCAGAAGGATCATTAAGGGTAAAGACCGTGACTTCATGTCCTCTTTTAATAAACTGTTGTGTTATCTCCAGAGCATATGTTCCTAATCCACCAACAATCTTGGGTGGAAATTCCCAGACAAAAAAGGCTATTTTCATATTTTGTCCTCGATATTCTCCATAATACGCAGACATAACGGTTTGCCTAGAGAACAACCAATACACTAATAACAAGTTCTTAAAGTTTTTGTAAAACAGTATTTTCAAAAATCTTTTATGAATATTGAAAAAATACTTCGTATTTCACTCGACCTATTTCTCAGCAATTCTAAAAATTTATAAATGAGATATACGGTTTTCCCTGTATATTTTCCCGATGAACCCACTGTGAGGTAAACCGAAATGGCATCTCTGAAAAACTATCGAAGCATTGTTGGAATAGAACACTTTGAACAACTTCAGATGAAGTCGGAAAAATTTTCTAAATATCACATCCTTTGTATTAACTCGACTTATCAAGGGGGCGGTGTTGCAGAGATGCTTAATAGTATGATTCCGATGTTTCATGACTTTGGGATAGATTTCGGCTGGAGAATTCTGCATGGGAATCCTGACTTCTTTAAAGTTACAAAAAGTTATCATAATGGACTCCAAGGCGATAAAGTAAATTTGTCAGAACGAAGGAAAAAAATCTATTACGAAACAAATAAACGCTTTTCAAAATTCACACACATAAATAATCACGACCTTGTAATAGTGCATGACCCACAACCTTTGGCATTAGTTGACTTCTACGAAAAAAAACAGCCGTGGATTTTTAGGGCTCACATTGATATAACTCATCCCAACCCAACACACTGGACTTATTTAAAAAACTTCATCGAACAATATGACCACTTGGTCATCTCAATGGAGAAATATAAAAAGGAGTTAAATATTCCACAAAGTGTTATCTATCCTGCAATAGACCCTTTATGCCAAAAGAACAAAAAAATCTCTGATAAAATGATTGATAGCACATTGACTAAACATGGAATTAATATAGAAAGACCAATCATTTCGCAAGTATCAAGATTTGATAAATGGAAAGACCCGCTTGGAGTTATAAGAGTTTTTGAAATGGTAAGGCAAAAATTGGATTGTCAGCTAGTTTTACTCGGCGCATTTGCCACAGACGACCCTGAGGGACAGCAAATATATGAAAAGGTTAGAAAAAAGGTTAATAAAAGTACATATAAGAAGGATATCAAACTACTTCTAAATGGAACAGATCTGATGGTTAATTGTTTACAGACTGCTTCTTCTGTTGTTATTCAAAAATCCTTAAGAGAAGGCTTTGGATTGGTTGTTTCTGAAGCCCTTTGGAAGGACACACCTGTTGTAGCTTCCAACGTTGGAGGAATTCCATTACAAGTAATTAATGGCATGAACGGATTTTTGCATGAACCAAAGGATATCAAAGGATTTTCTGAGAGCATAATAAAACTTCTGAAAGACGAAAAACTGAGAGATGAAATGGGCAAAAATGGAAAAGAACATGTAAAGAATAATTTCTTGATTACAAGACTAATGATTGATTGGCTTAATATATTTGAGAATTACTTAGATTAAAGGTTCTTCCACAACCTCTGCATCCCTCGTGTGCTTATTTTACGAAAATAAGTAGCAGTTAGCCTCATCTGTTTGAATGTGAGATGAGTAAGATTATTAATTTGAGTAATTAATAGTAGTTTCCTATGGATATGTGGATTTCTGTGTTTACTAGTAGTGATTTTAGAGTTTTAATATCGCTAATACCACAATATGCACACATAGTTTAAATGGGTCTACGATATATATCAAAATCTCGTAGATTCTCTTTAACCATACCAATTTCACTCTTACGAGAATAATGTGTTATATTCAATAATTAGACTCAAAGAGGATATGTATAGGAAATGAAAATAAAAGGAACATACCGTATTTGGTTTCATCTAATAACACAGATCCTGGCGTCTTGTGATATGTGCATGAAACAGCATAGAGATCGTGCATTACTAATAATCAATGAGATTACAAATTTTGAGGGGGACAAATGAATAGATTACTAATTGTTTCAAATAGATTGCCCATTAGTATAGAAAAGACAGAAAATAAGTTGGACTTTAAACGCAGTGTAGGGGGTCTGGCCACAGGTCTGAGTTCATTTTATAAATCATATGAGAGCCTATGGATCGGATGGCCAAATATAACCCTGGAAGATATTGAAGGAAAGGAAAACGAAGTCAACGCCAGATTGAAATCTGAGGGCTTTTATCCAGTCTATATATCCCAGCAAGACATTGAAAACTATTATGAAGGATTCTGTAATAAAACAGTTTGGCCTCTTTTTCACTATTTTACCCAATACACCAAATATGACGAAGTTACATGGAGAAGTTATAAGCGAGTGAACGAGGCTTTTTTTGAAGTTATTATGAAAGTTATTGAGCCAGGTGATGCTATTTGGGTGCATGATTATCACCTAATGCTGTTGCCAAAACTTATAAGAGAAGAGATTCCCGATACTACAATAGGTTTCTTCCTTCACATACCATTCCCCTCTTTTGAAGTATTCCGCCTACTTCCTTGGCGTAAAGAAATATTGAATGGGCTTCTAGGGGCAGATCTCATAGGATTTCACTCGTTCGATTATGTCCGGCATTTTAATTCAAGTGTTAGTCGACTTTTAGGTTATGAATCTACTTTTGGTCAAATCACGGTTGATAACCGGGTAACCAAAGTGGATACTTTTCCTATGGGAATAGATTATGAGCGATTTACAAGCGCAGTTCCTGAATCAGCAGTACAAGAGGAAATCAAACAAATTCGTAATGAAGTAGGCGAACGCAAGATAATTTTTTCAATTGACAGATTGGATTACACTAAAGGTATATTAAAACGACTGGAATCGTTTGACTTATTTTTAGATAATAATCCAGAATATGACGAAAAAGTAACTTTAATTTTAGTCGCAGTCCCTTCACGAACAGGAGTGGAACAATATGAGCTACTGAAAAAACAATTGGATGAGTTGGTCGGCAGAATTAACGGACAACATGGAAAGATTGGGTGGGTGCCTGTTTGGTATCTGTATCAATTCTTACCATTTCGAATCCTCGTTGCACTATATAATATTGCCGATATCGCCCTGATAACTCCTCTAAGAGACGGAATGAACTTAATAGCAAAAGAGTTCGTTGCTAGTAAACTCGACGGCAAGGGCGTGTTAATTCTTAGTGAAATGGCGGGAGCTGCAAGAGAAATGGGAGAAGCCATCATAATAAATCCAAACGATAAAGAGGAAGTTGCAAACGCCTTAAAGGAAGCACTAACGATGCCAGAAGAAGTTCAAATAGAAAATAACAAAATGATGCAAGAGAGGCTACGCCGTTATAATGTTGTCCGCTGGGCTGAGGATTTTATGGAAGGATTGAGTACTATCAAAGGAATTCAGCAAGAACTCTATGGGACGAAACTTACATATGAAAGGAAGATGATGTTAATTGAGAAATATCTCAAAAGCAAAAAACGATTGCTTTTATTAGATTACGATGGAACTCTTACTCCATTTGTAAAAAAACCCACAAAAGCGAAACCAGATGCTGAGCTCTTAGAAATGCTTAAATGTCTTACTCAGAATACAAATAATACAATTGTCATAATAAGCGGACGAGATAAAAAAATATTGGAAAAATGGTTGCGTGGTCTAAAGCTTGAAATGATTGCTGAGCATGGCGTGTGGCTTAAGGAAAAAGAAAGTATGTGGCAGATGATCGAGCCTTTAAGAAACGATTGGAAAGAAGAAATAAGACCACTGCTTGAACGCTATGTAGATAGAACTCCAGGTGCCCTCATCGAAGAAAAAGATTTTTCCCTCGTCTGGCACTATCGGCAAGTAGATCCAGAATTGGCTTTAATAAGGACAGGTGAGTTAAAAGCGCAGCTTTTAGATTTATTTGCCAATCTTAATGTTGCAGTTTTGGAAGGGAACAAAGTGATTGAGATCAAGAACGTTGGTATAAACAAGGGAAAGGCAGCGTTAAACTGGATTTCCAAAGATACTTGGGACTTTATTCTGGCAATAGGAGATGATGTGACCGACGAAGATATTTTTGCAGTCATTCCTGAATCAGGATATTCTATTAAGGTGGGATTGGGGCCCTCTCATGCTAAATTCAGTGTGAAGTCTTTTAGAGAAGTGAGATCACTATTAACAGAATTAGAAGAAATTGAAAGCGACAAGAAGTGAGTCACACTGGACTTTTCAACGGTGGTTTTTATCTTGACAGAGCAAAATGGAGAGAACAGATAGGCTCTGAACCTCTTGAAGGCATAAATTAGATTTAAGGGGGTTAATGGGGCTTTTTAGTTCGCAAATTTGATCATTTTAAACACATAAATTACTAGAGAGTGGATTAAGAAAAGGGGTTGAAGTCGTTGTTCCCAAATTATGGTTACTTAGGAAATGGTATCACTGGAATGCTAATAAATGAAAATTCTAATATAGAATGGCTCTCTCTCCCTCAGTTTGATTCTGATCTATTAATTGCTTCTATCTTAAATAAGTCTAAGGGCGGTTATATAAAATTGTTTACAAGAGATTCGGGTGAAGATACGTTTCTAGAAAACTTTGAGAGTGTTCATCTGCATTATTTGAATTACTATCCCATTTTAGTGAATATCCTGATGGATTCAAACTTAACTGTTCATCTCATTGACTATATGCCACATGCTACAAATTGTTATTTAAGGCGGCTCACTTTTTACGATAATCCTCCTGAAAAATTAGGGTTGACTCTTAAATTCTTCGATGATGCAGAAGTAAAACTGGAAAAAATTGGAAATATTGTCAAACTTACAGGAGGCAATTCTGAAATTTATCTTAGCTCAAAACACAACTTGAATATTGAAAAAGATAATATTATTCTAATAGATCTAGACAGAGATTTTTTCACCGAACTGCATTTTTCATTCGGAGGTCCGTGTGGAATATCACATCCTTTCAATCAGCAGTTAGACTTCTGGAAGAGGTTTTTTGAAAATACTGTTCAGATCAATGTCGGTCTCAGGGAAGTCTCTGAGATATATAAAATTAGCTTACAGGTTCTTCACAATTTGATCTATCATCCAACAGGGGCTGTTTTAGCAGCACCCACCACCAGCATACCTGATACACTTGGTAAAGACGGGAATTGGGATTATCGATACTGTTGGGTAAGGGACGCATGCTTCACCTCTGAAGCACTTTCTATGAGTAGTTGTTTTACGTCCTCTAGGAGAGTTCTAGATTTTCTCTTCAGTATTCAGGGCGATGATGGTCACTGGGAACACCCTCTTTATACTATCAATGGTAAAAAATTGGGGAATGAATCCGTGCTTGATATACCTGAAGAGTATGGAGGTAAAATTCGGATTGGAAATGCGGCATCAGATCAATTTCAAATTGATAGTGAAGGCCTAGTAATTAATTCAGTTCTCAAATACTATCAACACAGTGGAGATATCAACTATTTGAAAGAAACTTTCCCTCGATTGAAGTTGGCTGCAGATGTAATTTTAGACATCTGGGATCTCAAAGAGAATGGAATTTGGGAATTTAGAGGAGAAAGGTACAATTATGTCTATGGCAAGGCTATATGTGCGGTAGGGTTGAGAGATTTTATAACTATCTGCAAGGTTTTATCTTCACCGGTTATATTAGACCCCTATAAGGAAACGTTCGAAGCAATAATGAAGAAAATTGATACTAAAGGCTGGTCTGAGTCTCAAGGATCCTTTGTTCAAAGTTTTGAGAAACATATCTTAGATTCTTCCGTATTAGCGCTTAGTCTTTATGAATTAATTCCTATTGACGATCCAAAGATGATGAAGACAGTAGATAAAATTGTAAAGATCTTAGATAGAGACGGAGGATTTGCCCGATATCCAGATGAGGAGCATCCATTCTTTCTTTCTACATTCTGGCTTGCTAGACATTTTACCAGAGCAGGAAAGTTCGATAGATACTACGATTTGCTTTCTTCTGCAATTTTTTGCTCAAATAGTCTAGGACTGATGGCTGAGCATTTTTACCCTAGCTCCTTAGAGCAGAGAGGTAACTTTCCGCAAAGTTTTAGTCACGAAGAGTACATAAAAACGATCTTAGAAGGATTCTTTGATATCCGCTGCGCGGATTTTCAGGTCGTCGTTCCAATTGATATCTTTAAATCCTCTGAGATACACAATTTTAAATTCCTTGGCAAAGATATTTCTTTGAAAAGTCATATAGATGAACATCTTACGAAGGTTTATTTGAAAACTCCAGAAGAAATCACCTTCTTGATACCCTGTGCTGCTGGAGAGGAAATTAGCGTTGAGGGGGGCAGATATCAACTTGAAGAGCCCTATTTCAAAATAGTTCCCGCTACCGAGAAT
>NZ_JAHPYX010000019.1:0-6051 GCF_019058535.1 Candidatus Borrarchaeum sp. | reverse complement strand
GTGCAGAATTGGGAGAAACCCCTGGACATTCGATCAACCGATCAATCGGGGGAACCGTGTATTCATCAAATATCATTGATTACAGCACGCCCAAAACCCGGGTTCGAATGGGACTTGACGTCTGTCTACCCTGAAAATCCCGGCCGGAGCACCATATTCTCTGAAATCTTATAATTTCTTTTATAGGTGAACACATGACGAACCCACAATCAAATCAGAGAGGTTTTCTGATCGCATTTGAAGGAATCGACGGTTCTGGAACGTCTACTCATAGTAGACTTCTATATGAGTTTTTGGTTGAACAAGGATTTAGTGTAATTCTTACTAGAGAACCTACTAAGGGTGCCGTTGGCCGCTTAATAAAAGAAGCATTGCAAGACAAGTTCGAAATTAAGCAGCCTGAGATGTTTGCACTATTATTTGCTGCAGATAGAATACAACATGTGAAGGAAGTTATAGAGCCCGCCCTTAAACAAGGACAAATCGTAATTACAACTCGATATATTGAATCTTCATTAGCATATCAATCCGCGCAAGAATTAACAAGAGAGTGGATCAAGGCTATTAACAAAGGCATAGTTTGGCCCGACATTACTTTTATCCTTGATATAAGTCCAAAGGATGCTATGGCGCGCCTAAATAGAAGAGAAAAACTAGAATCATTTGAAAATAGAGAGTTTCTTAGCAAAGTACGTGATAATTTCCTTGAAAGGGCGAAAGAAGAAGAATACTCAGTTATTGATACAACTCAGTCTATACAAAAATCACAGGAGATCATTCAAGACATTTCTATCAATTTTTTTGGGAAACATCATAAAAAGTGATCGTTTGTCGCATACGTCGTGTCAGCGGGGCAAGAGAATTAAGAATTCAAAACTTGATTAGCTGTTCTGTTAGATTACAAATTGTAATTTATACAACTGTCATATTTTGAAACCGCGAAATATCAAGCTGGATCAACGAAGAAGTGACCAGTTCCCGTAAGCAAGCAAGAAATCCTATCTTTATGTCGTAAAGTAATATTCGTTAACCAGAATATTACAAAATCCACTTTAATTTTTTCTGAACTAGAAACCTCAATATACATTGATCGAAATTTTTAAAAAGCATAACGACTATTTGACAAATAACGCTTCAGAGCCGAATTGAATACTACTTTTCTTTTAGGCTCTGGAGCTCCCTCCCCCTCCCCTCTGTGTAACGCGGGTATCTTGGCGGGGGCAGAACTTGGATTTGATTCTTTTTGAAAACGTATATTTTTCGAAATTAGACTCTTCGACAAATAGAAGGATGCGTCAATAATAAAAAGGAATACTCTGTGGTGCGATTTGCCTGAACATTCAAATTCTTTTCTTCATTGATTTTATAGATTCTTTTCATGTTCTGGCAAAGGAAATGTTGTAAGTCTTTCTTTCTTTTGATTTTCTTTTATTTTTTCGACATGGTATTTATAAATACTGAAAGAGTATTTTTTATAACCAAAAGTCTTTTTAAGGTAATTTAACCCGTTGATTTTGATAACTCTACATTTATTAAAAAGAGGAAGAGTAACATGTTTTGGCTTGGTCGAGGATTAGGTAGAGGGCTTTTCAGAAATGTACTTGAACGAAAAGTGAGCCCAGTTGAATTTTTAATATTAGTGCTGCTACAAGAAAAGCCGATGGCAGGTTCAGATATTATACAAGATCTAAAAGGGAAGTTTGGTGGCGCATGGGAGCCAAAAAGCGGCACAATATATCCTACACTCTCCAGATTAGAAAATGATAAGTTAATTCAGAATATCACTGAAAGTGGAGAGGGTGGCACAAAAAAGATGTATCAATTAACGGACAAGGGAAAAGGTGTTCTAAAGATTATTGCAGAACGTTTTGATCAAGAAATCGACCTACTAGGCAAATTTGTTAGTTTTATCGACGAATATTTTAGCCCTTACCAAACATATGTAGAAAACAGACTAAAAGATGTTATACAGCTTATGGAAGATAGAGGTAAACAATTAAGAGAATGGTTAATTCAAATTGTAAAGCCAGATCAGCTTGTAGAGGTGCTCATGCAGTATAAAAAAATTCTAGAAAGTGAGTTAGAGGCTGTCAACAATACTCTAAGTAACCCAAAAAAGAATTCTGGCGACAATTCGAAATCTTTTGAGATAAGTGTTGAATAAAACACTAATCGTCACAATTTGACTCGTTTTTATTCAATTTTCAGTAATTTTTTATGATTCAATGGATAGTTGAGTTGAACTACTTGCGATGAAAGAGGAGGTTATTAAATGCGAATTTTAGTGTTTACAGGAAAAGGTGGCACCGGAAAGACAACTGTGTCGGCAGCTACAGGTTTACGGTGTGCAGAGAATGGAAAAAAAACTTTAATGCTCAGCACAGATCCAGCTCATAGTTTAAGTGACGCAATAGGTATTAATTTAGGTGGTCACTCCCCGAAAAAGATAAGCGAGAATTTATATGGTCTGGAAATTGATTCCCAGCGCCTGATGGAGGAAAAATGGGAGATTGTACTCAAGTATCTTACACAATTATTTACTGCGAGAGGGTTTGACCAAGCTTTAGCGAGTGAGATGGTAGTAATTCCTGGAATGGATGAGTTATTTAGTCTTTTAACTATCCGTCAGTACATAAACGAGTACGATGTTATAGTATTGGATACGGCGCCTACAGGACATACACTTCGTTTAATGAGTTTTCCAGAGGTCATCGGTTCACTTGGTCGAAATCTGGTGGAGCTCGAAAAAATAATACTTGAGGAATTAAAGCCACTTCGGATGCTTTTACCAGTCTCATTACCTGGTGCAGATGTGCAAAAAGTTACAGATTCTTTGATTGAAGAAGCAATGGAAGTTCGAGAACTGCTTGTAGATCCATCGGTCACAACGGTTAAGTTGGTGGTTAATCCAGAAAAAATGGTATTACTAGAATCGATGCGCACATTAACCTTTATGAACTTGTTTGGTTTTCTCGTTGACGGAGTTGTAGTCAATAGATTACTTCCAGAGGAGGTTAGTGATCCATTTTTTGTGCGCTGGAAACAACAGCAAGCCGATTATATGAATCAGATCGATGAAGCATTTGATCCACTTCCAATTCTTCCAGTTCCACTGTTCCAGGAAGAAATCATAGGTACCACGCTTCTTGGAAAAGTGGCAGATGCGCTCTATCATGATAAAGATCCGACTGAAACTCTAACTACAGAAAGACCGTTTCAACTTGTGCAACAAGACAATGGAAACTATGAACTGGTTATAAAACTGCCTTTCAGCGAAAAAGGTGAATTATCAATCGAGCACGATCGTAACACACTGGTTATTCGTGTAGGCAAATACAAGCGTGTTTTATATCTCCCCACAATTATTCGGGACAAGGAGATCGAAAAGGCTAAATTCCACGAAAATGAGCTTAAGATTTTGTTTCTCAAAGGATGACACCAAATAGATGTCATTCATCAAAAATTCTTTTTCAGAATGCATATAATTCACGAAAGAGAGAAATGCTTGGTTTTATGGGTACCAGGCATAAATAGAAACACTATAGGTCCAGCAGCGATATCTGTGCCTTTGAGGACTTCATTTTGGAGATTTCTAACCATAATTACTGCCTTAGGAATATCTATAAGGCTGTAATTGGAGAATAATGCAATTGTATACAATTTTTCAAGTCGATAAAGAAATTGAACTATTATAGGATTCAAAGAATAGATTTTTTTGGAGGGATTATTAGGCGCAATAACCATCCGTCGACTTCTCGGTGCATTTCTAAGTTTTTTTGCAATAAACTCGATTTGATCAATACTTGATGCATTCCCAGTATCTGTTACTCCTTGATAATTTCGAATCGTACTTTCAAGCGAAGGATCTTTAATCTGGTCATTTAATTTTTCTAATGTTTGACTCGAATCAAAATCAGAAGAAGCTAAATCATCAAATCTTACAGTAAAAAAGAGATCAAATGATCCATTATTTTCTCTGCAGTATTTTTTGAATTTGACTTCTAATTCTGAAAGGAAACTTTGATAGGTTCTTGATTGAAACAAAATAGGCCCTGGTAAAGTTTTGGTATTTAAAGGCTGATTTTCATTCGCTAAAGTAACAGAACCAACCAAAATTTCTTGTAGTTCAGGAATTGAGGTATCATATATATGAGCAGAACCTGAAATGGTTGTTAATGTACCTGCAGCTTTCTGGGCTCCATATAAATTAAAGGCGCCGTCATAACGGAGAAATGTTTCGTAGAGACCTGCAACATCATCAGAGTGGGCACGTCCCATATCATTGCTACGGATATAGGCAATCATGTGGAGCATTTTTGTTGAAAAATCATTGTAATACAGTGCTATGTCAACACAAGGTGGATTAGCACTTTTTAGATCTTCTATAGGATTCCAAAGTTGCGCGAATGCTGTTCTTGAAGTTTTTAATTGCTCGACTGCCAGTTTGGTCTGGTCAAATCCAAATCTTTTTCTTACACACCAACCGTAGGTGTATGTATGATCTCCCTTTTCGCCGCTTAGATACTGTGGTAGGTATTGTGTTCTAATAATTTCTGGTGATAATCCAACATAATTTCTAGGAACTATTCGCCCACTTTTCCAGTCAGTCAAATGGGATATGCAACATAAGGTCTCCTTAGTTTTCTGTTGTTTATCTTCTGTGATTACAGATAATCCTTGTTCAATGATTTTTGACAAATATGTTCTCCAAACTAAATCGATTGATCTTCCTCTAATGATATACGGACCATAGAGATCCTCAATGTTTTCTGCACATTTAAGCACTATTCATCCTTCCAGACCAAGTTTATAATATGGATGTGGAGGTCTAGGTGATATATCGTAGATTTTAATCAGTTCATCAGCGATCATAGTTTCAATAGCCGCAATCATTGGAAAGATTTTATCAGCCCTTTTTATCGGTCCATACATGTTAATATCTATCCCAAAATTTGATGGAAACGCATAATTAAATCCAAAATCTAATGATTTTGCTGATAATCCTTTTTCCTTTTTTGGCAATCTTGAATGTAAGTTGTGAATTCCAATAGCCATTGGGAACCCGTAAATATCTTTTAAGGTCCATGCAGCATGGAGTGCACTAAAACCCCCTTCACCAAGTTTAGGGACACCCGGATCCAAAATTGGTTTCTTGACAGCATCTTTTGCAAAATTAATGAGATCATTTGTCTTTACGACCCTTTCTTCAACAGTGAGATCGTATGGTAAAATTATTGCATATTCAACGCCTCCAATTTCGGTAAGCGTCTTTATTTCCGCTTCATCTTGGACAAAGATAGAATTGTAAATTATTCGGTTGTCGAACCCCATATCTTTTGATAACTGAACTGCAGCAATCCTTGTCGCAGCGTCTGGGGAATCTACTATAATCGGAGAGTCTGTACGCTCTATAGCAAACAATAGATAGTTTTCAATAGCCATTGGTGTTTCACCAACGACATGCACCATTGATGGGATTTCAAATTCAAATGATTTTAGTTCCTGTTGATAAATGTAATCAGCGGCTAGTTTTTTGTCAAATAATCCTCGATCGGAATTTTCCACCATCTTATCACCCTTATAAAAAATCGTTCCAGCTAAGACACATGGGTATTCTCCTCGTTGTCCTCCAATCTTTGTGCCACCTATATCGTAGACCAGTAGCTGTGTATTAGAAAAAAAGAGCGGATTTCCTAAAAGCATATTTTCAGTTTTCTTTACATCAATCTCAGTGATATCATATTCAGAACTCGCCAACGTTCCAAAATCGTAATTTACCTTTTGCACAGGAGGAAAGAGAGGTTCATCGGGGAATGTTTCAAATGCTTGTTCTCCAAGTTTAGCGATTTCTTCTGAAATTTTGTTAAGATCTGTTTCATTGCGCAAATCTAAAATATTCACAATCTGCTGTTGAAAGCGTGAAACCCATATGAAAGGATCTATATTTTTGAAATATCGGGGCAATAGCGTGGGTATGGTACCGTTACTTCCAATAATAGTAAAATTATCATCAATTTTATCAGTTGGGTTTTCAAAACCATAGCATACTAC
>NZ_JAHPYX010000222.1:0-19865 GCF_019058535.1 Candidatus Borrarchaeum sp. | reverse complement strand
GTGATATACTTACACCTATCACCTTAAGAATAACTTACTAAATTTAATAGAAAGAAGTAAATCTAATTAACTTATCATTGAATCTATGAAAATCCACCTATCAAGTAGAGTGATGTAAACTTAAAATTTGCCAAGGGACGTTGTATCAATTGAAAAGTGATGTTGAGGAACTATTAAGTGGACTTTCTGATGAAGATGTTGGAAAACGACGAATTTCTGCCCAGACTATTGGAAAAATAGGAAAAGAGGATCCTCTTAAAATTAAGGAGGTTATACCAGAACTCGTAGAAACTCTAAATGATGATGACAGTTACATAAGGGCTACAATCGCAAGGGTTCTGGGAGATATTGGTTTACAAGAGCCTAATCTGGTTAAAATAGCGGTTCCTAAGCTCTTAACCAGCCTAAATGATAAATATGCAGAGGTTCAAGAAAATGTTCTCTATGCGCTTGGAACTATTGGATCTCAAAGCCCATATCTTCCTCATATAGCGGCGGAGAAGTTTTTTGATCTTTTAAGAACCCAATATATGCAAGAAGACGAAGAGGGTATCTCGGATTTTCAACTTCTAGCCAAACAAATGGAGAACGAAGATAGTTGGACCCGATACTTTACAATTGGAGCAATTGTTGATTATCTCCAGCAAAATGATGAGGACTTAAATGAAGCGCAAAAGTTACTTAAAAAGGCATTGGAATCCGATGATTTTTGGATGAGAAAAGGAGGGCTTTGGGCATTTTGCCAACTATGGTCAAGAGATATTTTAAAAGAGGACGTCCTCCCCATGGTAAAGAGTGGATTAAATGAGAAATTTTTTGAAGTAAGACTCTCTGCCATGAATTGTATCAATATAATCCTTCAGAAGCAAAATGAAAAAGTTGATGAATTTGCCCCTCTCATTCTTGAGCTTTTTAAAGACGAAGAAAAAAGAATAAGAGAACTGGCGTATGCGTATGTTATTGATATTTACGAGAGTTATCCTCATATGGAAAAGGACATCATTTCAAAATTGACTAAACTAAAACGTAAAACCACACAAAAAGAAACCAGGCGTCTCATTGCGAGAACATTGGAATACTTCGCGAAGCCGAAAATCAAAGAACAACTGCTGAAAAAGAAGGGGCGATATCTGCTCTCTAAAACAGCAAAGAAATACAACGTATCCGCAAGTTTTGTCAGAAATCTTGTTCAACAGTTATCTCGTGAAGGCATAAACGTGGAAGTAGTAAACGAAAAAGAGTTGTTGGAAGATTTTTTGTACTCTTTGAATTCAGACGAAGAACAAATTATAAGAAAAATTCTTAAGCAATTATCAAGAGAGCAAGAGCATCAGATCTATTTAAATGAATTAATGGCGAATGTTTTCAGCGAAGAACAGCTGAAAAGAGTCATTAACAAGATGCTAGCCAGTCATTGGATTAAAGGAGAAATTCAGGAAGAGAAGAAATTCATACGAAAAAATATATTCTTCGTGGGTTCTGTTACTAAGCCAAGAGACCTAATAATTGTGAAAAAATGAGGCTTATAGAAGCCCATCGAGTTTTCTAACTGCTTTAAATTTTGTCCTGCAGATAGGCACCTTTATCCGCAGAGTTGGCGAGTAGCGCGTATCGAGCCAGATAACCCTTTCTAATCTTTTTCTTGGGAGGTTTCCATCTGCCGAGGCGTTCCTGAAGATCATTATCGGAGATAAGAAGTTCTAATTTTCGATTAGGAATGTCTATAGCGATAAGGTCGTCATCTTCGACTACCGCAATAGTTCCGCCCTCTGTAGCTTCTGGCGATAGATGTCCTAGCGCAGGGCCCTTCGTTCCTCCAGAGAATCGTCCATCAGTGATGAGTGCAACTTTATCTAAACCCATGCTTACTATCGCGGAGGTAGGGGCTAACATTTCACGCATACCAGGACCTCCCTTTGGTCCCTCGTAACGAATTACGACAACTGAGCCATTGGGAATGCGTCCATCAAGAATTGCAGCGAGCGCATCTTCTTCTAAGTTAAAAACTTTTGCAGGTCCTTTATGAGCCATCATATCAGATTTGACAGCGCTTTGTTTAACAACTGCTACCCCCAAGTTCCCTTTCAAAATAGCATAGCCTCCTTCCTTATGCACAGGATCTTCTAGGGGTCTTATTACGTCAGATCTCAACACTTTGGCATCTTCTATGTTCTCTCCAATAGTTTTGCCAGTCACTGTGAGTGAATTAAGATGAATTTTATTTCCAAGTACTTTTAATATCGCAGGAACTCCTCCTGCCTCATCTACGTCTTTTAGTGTATAAGGTCCACCAGGAACAGTATCGATAATATGAGGTGTGTCTTTGCTCAGTTCGTCAAAAACCTCTAATTTTAACTCATATCCAACTTCCTTAGCTATTGCAGGAAGATGAAGTATAATATTGGAAGATCCACCAACAGCTAAAGCTAAACGAATTGCATTTTCAAACGCGTCTTTTGTCATAATCTCATGTGCTGTAATATTATCTGCTATTAGTTTCATGATCTGGCGACCACTTTGAAGAGCAGTTCGCTCTTTTCTTACATCTATTGCATGCTCAGTGGCACTTCCTGGTAAGCTGAGACCAAGAGCTTCTGTAATTAATGACATGGTATTCGCAGTATACATACCTGCACAGGAGCCAGGACCCGGGCACGCTGCTTTTTCTAAGGCATCAGCCTCTTCCAAAGTCATTTTCCCAGATTTAACCCAGCCAGTTGCTAAGAAGGCGTCAGTTATTGCTACAGGCTTACCCTTAAATCTGCCTGGAAGCATAGGGCCTCCTGTGACCACGATAGAAGGTACATTAAGACGGGCAATTGCCATCAACATACCGGGAACAATTTTATCACAGCTAGCTAGGCACACTAGACCGTCAAATCCATGTGCAGAAACCATCAGCTCAACAGAGTCTGCTATAAGATCACGACTAGGCAACGAAGATGACATACCAATGTGGCCCATGGCAATTCCATCGCAAATAGCAATCGTATTAAATTCAAAAGGAACTCCACCAGCATCACGAATTCCGTCTTTAACTTTAGCTGCAAGTTTATTCAAATGAATATGACCTGGTACAATCTCATTCCATGAGTTTGCAACGGCAATAAACGGCTTCTTAAAATCTTCATCAGTGAGCCCTGTTGCCCTATAAAGCGCACGATGATGTATTGACTCTATACCTTCAAGTCGAGGTTCACTTTTTTCACGGTTTGACATACCATTCACCAAAATAGACTATTATAATAGGTTTTCTCATAGTAATCGCAAGGATATTTAAATGCTTCAGTGAACTACCCCACCCTGGAGGATGGGGGCTTCCCACCAATTAGTTAAGAATTTTTAATCAATTGTATATGAACACTAGAAAAAATATATCGCGACATAAGAACACATATTATCTTGTGAATATTAATCGTCTTGTATAAGTTGTAACTTAACATTATTGACTTTTTTAATCAAAAACAAAGCCTAAAATCAAAATTTCAAAAACAAAAAAAGGAAAGGGAATCCCTTAAGCTTTTAATACTGCTTCAACAAGCGGCGGTGTGCACTGGACGTAGTTGACTGCCATGATGTGGATACCCGCGGCTTTGGTTGTTTTGTAGATCTCTCTGCAAAAATCTGTGAAATATTCGATATTGATCTCTAGATACTTTTCTTTTTTCTTCTGTTTGTCTTCGGTTTTCTTAGCCTCTTTAAACATTTCCATTAGGAAATCAGGTACTGAAACACCAGGGATTGCGGTATTGAAGAATTTTGCCATGCCGTAAGATTTTATGGGGAAAATCCCGATGATGCACGGCGTATTGAGATATTCAATCTCTTTAAGCCATGTTTTTGCCTTTTCGATTTCAAAGACGACCTGGGTCTGTATGAAATCTGCCCCATATTCTCCAAGACCAAGTGTTTTTCTTTCACACTTAAGCACTTCTGGCTCTAGAGGATCAGCATTAGGATTTCCAGCCATGGCGATATTAAATTTTGGTGGTTTTTCTATTTCAAGACCTACTAAGTCAGTCCCATCTACGACCATTTTTCTTGCCATATACACTAATCCAAGTGAATCAACATCATAGACTGGTAACGCCCCAGGATTGTCACCAAGAGTAGTATGGTCGCCGCTCAAGGCGAGAACGTTTTTTAGACCTAAAGAGCCTGCAGCAAGCAAATCAGACACTAAAGCAAGTCTATTTCGGTCTCTGACTGTACATTGATATACTGCCTCCATTCCTGAGTCCCTCTGAACCATGTAGGAAGCTGCTAAGGGAGATGTGTATGCACATGATTTTGGATTATCAGTTACATTGCAGGCGGTCACATAACCTTTAAGTGCTCTTGCTTGCTCTATGACCTCATGTAGATCAGTAGTCTTTTCAGGTTCAAGTTCACCCGTGAACACGAACTCCCCAGCATTTATTTTTTTCATTAACTCGCTATATGCTTCTCTCATTTTCTTCACCTCATCGCAACATAATCTTTTGTGGTGATGATTTAATGCTCCAGTCACGTGGTAACGTCGGTTTCACAAACAAATCAAGCCTATCAAATTTCTTGAGTTGTTCATAGATCAGACACCATGCACAGTCGTTTTCGTAGTTTCCGACTTCACATTTTCCTTCTGCATAACCTCCGCAAGGACCATTAATTAGTCCTTTCGCGCAACGAGTTAGAGGACAGATAGTACCAGTTTCATGAAGTACACATTCACCGCACATCTTACACAGTTCTTGGAAGCGTCCGATCCTTATGGTTTCGCCAAGAAAAATAGTATCACAACCAGGCAAGACAAATTTTTCAGTAGCCTCTGATACAACCTGAGCGCCTGCGCCACAGCTAAGTTCCAAAATAACTTCTGCTTCTTCGATCTTATCTTTTACTTCTTTCAAGTCGCGTTTGACCAGCCTAATATCGCAAGGTTCCTCAAACACATAGCCAGCAACAGCGCGATCGCCAAGAAGTTCAACCATTTCATTGACCTGTTCTTCGCCACCAGTCATACAGCTTGTTGCACAAGTGCCACAGCCACCCACGAAAATCTTATTATAGGGTTTTAACATTTCTAAAATGTCTTCAATGTTTTTTTTGCTAGTTATAATCACATCATTCACCTCGAATATGATTGAAGTTTGTTACATGTGATAAGATTCCTTAATTGAGATGTGTAGTAAGTTGCCTTTTTAAACTTAAATGTCGATACACCTGAAATGTTAAAGATCTATCATCATAATTCTCAAAGTTTCTAAATACTGTAGTACCGTTCTGCACCTAAGGGAATCTCTTTTTCAGCTAAGCAATAAAAAATAATGAAGAGTAAATTCTTAGAATTTATTTGATATCAGCGAGAAGACCCCTTCCGTCAGGGAGGGGTAATTGACTTCTATTCTTGCCTAAATAAAATCTTTGACTTCAAGATTAACTAGTTCTTCTTGATCTGCCACGTCGTGTTTTTGTAGGAGTGTCTTCTGTCTCCTCTTCTCCTTCTGTTTCCTCTTCTTCTGTTTCCTCTTCTTCTGTTTCCTCTTCTTCTGTTTCCTCTTCTTCTGTTTCCTCTTCTTCAGCGGTCTCTTCGTCTTCCTCAACTACGTCCTCTTTTTTACCCTCTATTTCCGGAAATGCGCGGATCATTGCAACTTTTATGGCACTTAATTGTTTAGAGAGGTTCTTGGTTAGTGCCTCGATATTATTCTCAAAGTCACTTCTTGGTAAAATTATTCTTTCAATTGCTTCCAAGCGACTCATAAGCTCTGTGGGAGGCGTCGTATCCCGTTTATTTAGTTCATTAATTGCTGTCTCCAGTTCACCTATGCGTTTTGAGAGACCATCGAATTGTCCAATCACACTATCAAAGTACGCGATCTTCAGTTTTTCAACTTCTGAACCAATTACTCCTAGTTTTTCGGTAGAATTCTGACTCATTTCTGTTATAATTTCAGATTGGGTATTAAACTTTTCAACAAAAGTTTCTTTGTTCTCAGTAACTGACTTAGCTAATTCAGCATGTAAATTTGTAACATGTTCCGTCAATGTTTCCTGTGTACTCTTTATATTATCAACTCTTTCATTTAGAGGTGTCATTACTTCGGCAAAGTCTTTTTCAAGCTTTTCAAATCTAGCTGAATAATCTTGTTTCATTTGTTGTAGAACTTCATCTACGGAAGCTGGCAACGCATCAATCTGCTCTTGAACAATTTCTTTTGTATTCTTTGTTTCAGTAATCATAGTTTCAACATTGCTGGAAATAAACTCTTTTAATATCCCTATATTTTGAATAAGTTCTTCCTTATTAACTTCTAGCGCCTGTAAACTACTATTGCTTGTATCTTCAAGTTTAGCTTCAATTGTTGAAGTAACATTGCTGATTAGCTCATTTAGTGCTTCAAGACTTTCAATTGATTTCTTTGCATCCGTCTCAGTACTTTTTTTAAGTTCTTTTAAACTATCAAGAACATCTTTATTCAATTTTGTAATATCCTTTGAAAGGCTCGCATAATTTTTATCAAGAGACGAGACATCTTTAGTTAGAGCGTCATGCTCTTTTGTAAGTGTTACTTGGTTATCATGAAAATCTTTGAATATCTGAGCAAGCGAATTGGAGAGCATAACAAAACTAGACTCATTCTCCTCAAGTTCATCCTTCTCTTCTTTTTTAGGGTTATCTGCCATTTGTTTTCCCCTTCTAAGAATTTGTACTTGTATTGTGATGATTTATAATTTATTTGACAATTACAATATAAGTATTCACCAAACTGTAAAAAGCTTTGTTATTACTAAATGTTAAGACAAAAGAAAGCCCCATAGCTTGAGCCTAGAGATGAATTGGGTCAAAATATTACGTTTCAAACTTCTTAATAAGTTTTGTTGAGTTTAGCCGAACGCACCTATGTGTGTCATCACTGCGGTTTGGTGATAGACCGTGATTATAACAGCAGTTGTGTACTAGAACACGAAGCATATAAAACCCTAGGTAGGGGACCTACCGAAGTCACGCCTGCGGAGACTAATACCTCTACGTTAGCGTTGGAGTATCTGAATCAGATAGCCTACGTTAAGGCAAGTATGGTCGCAGAAACAGGAAGCCTCACTGCTTTAGCGTGAGGTAGTTCACGCAACACATTTGTTGGAGAAAGAAAAATAGGTATAGTCAAATAGAACCATTTATATGTCATAGGCATAAATGAATACTATCATTGCTATCCTAATAAAAAGGAAGAGTGATACACTTGCGCCCTCCATGTGAAACGATTGTGAAATATATTTTACCAATGATTCGTGCCTTTCTCGCGAAAGAACTTGTCGAAAACCAGGGTATGACACAAGAAGAAGCAGCAAAAAAACTCGGGCTTACTCAGTCTGCTATTTCAAGATACATCAAAGAACAACGTGGATTAACTGATTTCAGCAAAGATGAAGAGTTAATTAACTCAATTGAAGAGTTTTTCATGAAGTATAAAGGTGATGAACAAAAAATATCAGAAGTCGCACAAAACATATGTGAAGTCTGTATAACTTTAAGGAATAAACCAGAACTTACTTGTTTTCCTAAATCGAGAAAAGAGAAATTAAAGGAATAGGGGATCTTCTTGCGGAGAAATGATAAATTTTTGAGAAATTTTTCGAATATTTCTTTGCATCTTTCGATCTTGCTAGTCTCCTCTTCAGGATTAATAGTGGGAGAAATCTCCACCTGAATGCTTTATATTCTCCAATATCCTTCCTCATTTCGCACGATGGTATCACGTGCTTTTGTTTTCAGATCTTCAACTTCTAATCTCGATTTTCTCATTCAAAAAGCAATGTTTGCAATTAAACAGAATCCTGTTGCCGATGCAAGAAGGCGTGATGCATTTGACCCCTTACCTTCGCCTCCAGTGTCTGGTGGTTCATCAACAACAAATTTTTCTACTTCTGGCACCTTGAAATCCACTTCAAACTGAAATGGAGACTCCTTAAGTTTAAGATCAATTTCGAAATCCAAATATCCATTCTTTGATTTTTCACCCATAAGATCACCTCAAACCAGAAAAACTCAATTTAAATTTAAAAAAATGTAAGTTATTTTGAAGACTTAAGCATAATTTATTTAATAATAATAGTTTGAAATGCATTCAAAGTCTGTTAAATTGGTATAATGTAGAAAATAATCTTATACAGGAGGAGTTTTTTTGTCAGAAAAGCGTGCAATTGTTATTAACGAAAAAGATAACGTAGCAACTTTAATATCAGACGTTAAGGCAGGAGATATCGTTATTGTAAGAATGGGGGATTCAGAAGATAAAGTGACTGTAATAAACGACATTAAATTTGGTCACAAATTCGCCGTTAAGTCGATCACAGAAGGTGACGAAATAATCAAATATGGCGAAGTAATTGGACGAGCAACAGCCCCTATTACTATCGGAGAACATGCACATATTCAGAACATTGAGAGTTTAAGAGGTAGAGGTGACCTATAACTAAGGAGGCATAGTTTTGGCGGAATTTTGGGGATACAAAAGAGAGGATGGTCGGGTTGGTATCCGGAACTATGTCGGTGTTATGTCGAGTGTTACCTGCGCGAATAGTGTTGTACAAAAGATTACAGATGCGGTGGATGGCACACTTCCTATAACTCACAGAGAGGGATGTGCTCAAATTGGGGCTGACTATGAACAAACAGTTCGAACCTTAGTCGGTTTAGGAACGCACCCTAATTTGGCTTCGATTCTAGTTGTTGGATGGGGATGCGAAAATGTCCTCGCTAACGAACTCGCCGCAAAGATCAAATCTATGCGTGATTTTCCAGTAGAATGGATGATCGTTCAAGATTCGGGTGGACTGCTTAAGAGCATTGAAAAAGGTTCTGCAATTGCTCAAGAAATGGTTCGAAAAGCATCAACACTACAAAGAGAACCAATGGATCTTAGTGGATTGATAATTGCACTTCAATGCGGAGGAAGTGATACCACATCTGGAATCGCAGCAAACCCTGCTGTAGGCGTAATGTCAGATATGGTCGTCACAGAAGGTGGATCTGTAATACTTTCAGAAACCACAGAAATTATTGGCGCAGAACATATTCTTGCGCGAAGAGCAGTAAATGAAGAAGTTGCTAATGATCTCATTCGGATCGTAAATCGTTTCGAGGAAAACGCGAAGAACATGGGTGTTGATATACGAGGAAGTCAACCAACATCTGGAAACATTGCAGGAGGACTAAGTTCTATTGAGGAGAAATCACTTGGTGCAATTGAGAAAGCTGGTTCCACACCACTTCAGGAAGTCTTAGACTATTCATATCGTCCATCAAAAAAAGGATTGCTCGTTATGGACACTCCAGGTCGTGATCCCGAGTCAATAACAGGTATGTTTGCTGCTGGGGCTCAGGCAATGGTTGTAACTACTGGCCGTGGAATCCCGACGGCATCTATGTTAGTACCTACTCTCAAATTGACAGGTAATCCGAATGCACAAAAAATTAGTGAAGAACTCATGGATATTGACGGATCCCTAATAGTTCAAGGAAAGAAAACCATTGAAGAAACTGGCAAGGAACTATTTGAAGAACTAATTGCTGTTGCTTCTGGAAAGAAAACCAAAGCAGAGATTTTGGGTCTTGACGAACTATCAATCTTGAGAGCTGGTCCTACGCTATGATTCTTCACGACTCTCACCTCTGGAAACCCCTTCCCTTTAGGGTGGGGTCGTTTACAGAGTAGCTAAGCAAGAAAGCACTACAGCTTCAGCGTGGTGATGAATTGCGTGAGTGAGTTTTCACTTTCAACACGTGCACTGAGGGGTCTCCCTCAAGTTATATAGGTGGAATGAGGAAGGTATCAACAACAATTGGAGGGCTACTACGCACACTTGTTGACAAGGTGCATACTCCGACTGTATCCCATCGTTAGCAGTACCTACGGGGCGTAGGGATGTTAAGCCTGTGGAGATAAGACCTCCGTAACCCGCCAGGGGATCGAGTCTGTCGTAGAAGCAGGAAGCCTCGATGCTTGAGCACGAGGTAGCTCACAGAGATAACACAACTTCTGTTATAGCAGTTAGCGCACCCATTTTTTCAAGTTCGTTTGAAAGTTCATTTGAGACTTCTAATGCTTGATAAAGCAATAATTGTGCACGATTTTTTTCATTACTATGGGCAAGTAATTTTGCAATAGTAGTTAAAGCGATAGCAAGTTCCTTTGGTGCTTTGATTTCGTTAACTAATTCCGTGAGTTCTGCAATTAAATCGTTAAATTTATCCTGAAGCCCGAGTTCTGAACATCCTTTCGCTACATAAAGAAGTGCGTAGAAGTGCTCAAAAACGTTAGAAATCAGATTTAAAAATGGTCTCGTGCCGTCTAATAAATCTTTAACCTCTTTTTTTCGTTCAAGTGAATGTTCTATCTTCGCAATATCCATAAGAAGATAAATTGAGTTTTTCGGATCTTTTATTTCCTTCGCTAACTCATAGATTGAGTTCACAAGAAAAATATCTGTTATTGATGAACTTTTTTCTATCAAAATGTCTGCAAGAGTTATTGCTGCTGTTTCGCGAACTAATTTGTTTCGAATAGATTTAACTGTAGCAACAGCTTTTTGTAGTATTTCTTGAAAAAATGATTTCGCACTCTGACCACCATTGTTGAGCGCTGTAATTATGTGATTAAAGGCAAAAGCACGTAGTGTAATGTTTGATAAGTTTTCAATTGCTTCAACAATCTTTTGAATTAAAGAGAGTTTATCACTGGAACTTAGTTCGTTTAGTGCTTCAATGATACTTTGCCATGCCAAGTTTAACAATTTCTGATCTGTTATAGTATACGCTGCTTCGACAGCTCTTAAGAGTTGCTGTTTTGCCTTATTGGGTTCATTAAATTTTATGAATGCTTTAGCAATGTATGAAAGCGCAACAGATTGTCTTGAAGACTCCTCGATTTGTTCAGTATAATTAATTGCTTTTTCAATTATTTCTTCAGCTTGTTTTTCATTTTCCATCCTTAGCAAGGTAATTGATACATCAATAAGTGCGGTCGTAAGCGAGGACATTTCAGGTAATTTCATCAGAGATTCAAGAGCATTTGAAATCCAATGTTGATCCTGATTAGCTTCAGCATAACTCAAAAATGCCTTTGCAATCGAGATTAAAGCGATATAGTAGAATGAGGATACTTCTATTAGATCAAGGTTCTGTTGTGCTTGGTTAATTAATTCAATATCATTGAAAGCAGCGCTCATATCGCTTAAAACAGTAATAATTTCGCTTAAAATCTCAAACCGATACGATTTACTGGTAATTTCATCAATTGCCGGCAATATATCGTCGTTAATAAGCTTCAGCGTTTTGTCTTTTCCTATGAGATGAAAAAATACCTTAAGAATATCTACAAGATTATAGAACTTGTTATAAGGGAGATATATTGATTTGGCAATATTTATTGTTGTTTCAATTTTTTCAATATCATTTGTAGCTCTAACTGCGCTAACTGCAGTGCCTATCAGATTTTGCATTACGTCAAGTTGTTCTAAATTATTAGGCATCTGTTCCGCAATACTGAGTGCTTGATTAAAAAACTCTTCACTTCTTGTATCATTCATTTTTAAAAATTGTTCAGAAATATGCGTTAACGTAATTGCTTGAGTATAAGGGGATTTAAGGGATTGTACGGAATTAAGAAGGGTATTAAATAGATTTTCCTTCTCAGACAATAGAATAACCTCCAATACTATCAGTTATTAGGAATTTTTGTAAAAATAATATTTGGATTGTTTTTTATAATGTTACTTTTAGGTAGAAAATTGGCAACTAAACATTCTTGTTATAACTAACTGTTTTCACAAACTCTCTTTCTGGATCTGACTAAAACAGTAGAGATCTCAAAAATCGATACTTTTTAATATTGTTTTGTGAATGATGGACTTACAACAGTTGCAAATGAACAAATTGCAAATGAACAAGGGAGAAACGATCTTTCCAACCAATAAAAAAAGAAAGACGATCTTTCCGATCTCAAATAAAAGAAAACAAGGAGATGACAAAGCTGGCCAAGGACAAAGCTTATGGAGGCATTATCTTTATTATATCGATCTTAATCCTTCTGGGCTACTCGTATTGGGCAATTATACTACCAATCTTCCCTAGTATCGGACTTACAGCATGGATTCCATTCTTGACAGCTGAAAACTCAATCTGGGCGATTCGTATCCCAGTTTACATTGCTGTTTTAGTTATCCTACTTATTGCAGCATGGATCGGCTGGACTATGGCTACTACCCCTGCGCCTGCACCAATAGACGCAGAAGACTTTGAAGAAGAATTTGAAATGGAAGAATCCGAGGATTAAGAATCAGTGCCTAAAGCCACTACACTTTTTTTATTTTTATTTTCATTTTCGATGATGGTTTTTCAAATTTAGATGGAAATGACAAATGTTTCCTGTTCTGTTTTCACACTGATTTTGGCATCGTTTCCTGGCTGAATCAGTGCATGGATTCTATATTCTTTTTTTAGGCTATCGGGAGCATCCTTGACTTTATAATCACCTTCATCCAATCTAATCATTTTCAGTGATTTAACAGCAAGAAGATCCCTCAATCGCTCTTCAGTCTCATATATTGCGAGATTAGAACCAAGTTTACCATTCCAGCAAACAACCAGAACATTTTTTTGATCTTCATCTAGTTTATGAGTCCGTGAAAATACCATCCAGTTTTGAAGATCGTCGGGTAGTTCACCTACATCCGTATAGTTGTTAAAAGAATATTTAAACGGCTTTTGTGGAATCTTTCGTTTTTCTTTAATTAGTTTGAAATGCACTACAAACTCTCGCCGGTCGGCCTTTTCCGCTAACTCTATCGCTTGCTCAATATACTCATCGATATTAGATGAGTCTCCATGTTTGGTCAGCGTTTTACTGATGAGATTGAGATCTTTTAAGGCAAACGCTGTACTAACTGCTTTTGAAAGATAAATTGATGCAATTTCTGAGTCAACTAAACGATACCTCTCATCTCCATAATTCAAGAGGACATCTATCAACTCTTTGCTCATATCTTCTGCACGTTCGATCGCATCTTCAAGAATATATTCTGCCTCTTCAAAACTCCTTAGATCAAAATAAGCATCAGCTATACCAATGAGGCATTTTATTTGAAGCCATGGAAAATTAAAATCCTCAGCCAATCTAAGTGTATTTGTAAATAAAATAATCGCCTGTTTTAGTCGAAATATAGATTGCCATGGCAAGGTTGATTCTTCTCTCTGTGGGGTATGTTCTAAAGCAGACATGGCTCTAGCTAAAAGATAGGCAGCCTCAGCATGGAAATTTCGTTTCTTAGAGAGGAATAACAATGATAAATCAACCGATTTTTCGAAATTACTCAATACAAAATTTAAATTGCCAGAAAGACCGCTAGTAATCCCCGCCAATACATATACAGGCACATAAAGATGTGTAACAAACTTCATTAATGAAAGGCGAACACTCTCATCTTTTATTTTTGGAAGGGTTAATGAAAGGGCTTGATGAAAATCATTTAGAAGAGGTATAATCATTTGAAACGCATCGGCATAGTTTCCAGATTTAATTAATGACTCTATGGTGGGGTAGTCAACATTCAAACGCCTAATTTGATCTAGAATTGGTACAAATTCAAAAAATCTCGTGATTTTGTCAAGTGTGAAGACATTTCCTGGCTTTAGGTATTCTCGAAGTTCTTCGGGAGGAATACCAGCGATTTCCAAAGGACTTAGTGGCTGAACTCGAAGTTCTTCGATAAATAGAAGTATTTCACTTAGCAGGTTCTTCATTTTTTCAACTGAATGCATGTTGAGTTCTTCCAAAGATATCGGGTTATTTCTATTCAATCGCTTAACCCCAAGCCACTAGAGTTTTAATTCGGGAATGGAGGTTCAGAGAGAACTTAAAAGTTCTCCTAATTTTTTTGCCGCATCCAATTTGAAGTAATTGACACAGGTGAGTTCTTTACTAGGATCAACCAACTCAATGCATACAGTTTCTCCGAAAACAGTTACTATTACCTTCATGTCCTTTTCCAATTCCAATTCATGAACAATCTTTTTTTCGCTCATTCTTTTCACCTACCTAGATGTAATAACTAAGGACAGGAGGTTTCCGGGTAAGTTCCTCGATAAACGCGTCTAATTGAGGTACTCCTTGAAATCGTACCTTTTCATTAATAACTGTTGTAGGTACTGCAGTCACACGATATTTTGCTGCAAGTTCTGGCAGTTCCGTACTATTAACAATTTCTGAGGTTACCTTTCCATCAGAAGCAACCGCAAGTTGATTAGACATGAATACAACTTTCGGACAATAAGGACATGAACTGGTCGTTATTACTTTGACAGTAGCTGGGTTTTTTATCCCCGTTAGTTTTGTTTTCTGTTCTTGTGTTACTCTTGTCCCTTTTCCTCCTCCTGCTACCAGTTTTAGAGTATTTGTGAAAACACGCCGTTCCAATCCTACAGGCAAGCCCACATACTTGATGTTATCTCCAATTAGAATCGTTGGTACACCAGAGATATTGTATTTTTCAGTGAGTTCAGGATTTTGATCGAGATTGATGACTTCAAGATTTATCTTGAGTTCATTGGATAAGTTTTTAGTGTCTAGGTTGACTAAACTAATAGCATCAGGACAAAATGGGCATTTAGTTTCATCACTAACAAAGACCTTTACATTAACGGCATCCATCATAGATTTTTTTTCCTCCTTTTGTTGATGTATGGATCCCAATAAGCAAGAGTGTACGTTTCTCTTTAAGATTCTTAACCAATATAAACCCTAGTTCCATTTTTTATATGCTAAAATAAAAAAACATTAGCCCAGTAAATAAGTTTAAGCTCTTGGCAGAACGAGAAAATAAACAATTCCAAAGCATTGTAAAGAAATTCGTTGCTCAATTCACTGATTCTAGAGATTTGAATTAAAAAAATGAGCGTAGATCAAATGGGAAATAAAAAAAATGCAAGATCTGTTGAGCTCAAAGTTAAAGAGGCTTATCCACAAGATGTTGGAAAGTTTAAGGTCCGGATCAATGATGATATCTTAAAGATCTTAGGAATTAAAAGTTCAGGAGGTATTGTAGGGCTATACGGAAGGAAGGTAACTGCCGCAATTGTACGACCCTTATTCTTATCAGAAACAGCTAAAGATTTAATTCGTATGGACAGATTTATTCGAAAGAATTGTGGAGTTTCCGTAGGAGAGTATGTTTCAGTAAGGCGAGTGCGCCCAATACCTGCACAGAGTATATCATTCCGTTTAACAGCACTTCCACTGCGGTCAGATGATTTTAAGCAAATCCTGAAGCGAAAATTGATGGGGATACCTGTGTCGCCTGGAGACATGATTGTTGTTCAGCTTGAAAAAAGCAAGATCCCATTAGCGATATCACGTTTGCAACCTGCAGAATTTTGTTTTATAAGAGATATAACATCAGTAGACTTCATAGAAAAAGTACAAGAAGAAGAAGTTGAATCTGTTGACGGCCTAATTAAAAGAAAACAAGTTATCGAAGACATTTTGAAGAAATTGGAATCGAAATTTGATCAAGGAACTATTGGCGCTGAAGAATTTTCAAAATTGTACGAACAATACAAAGAGGAGCAAATGTTTATAGAATTTCAAATAAATGAACTGATGGAAAATCAAGACACACAAATGCCAATAAAGATTCCTCTAGAAGAGCCAATGAGTTCTATGTTCTGTCCACATTGCGGTATAAAAATCCCTCTCGATTCTTTGTGGTGCCCTAACTGTGGAAACAAAATTGAACGCACTTAATAAAACTCTAAAAAAATGCAAAACAGGGTTTAGAATTCAAACAAGAAATAAGGGGAGTTAATCTATCCATTTTGCGTATATGAAAATGTAGAGCCATGAAAATAAAAAAAAAGAAATAATGTGTTACATAATTCCTATTTAGGTTCTTCTGTTGCGCCGATTTCCTTTAATTCTTTTACAAGAATATCCACAGCTTCGTGTATTTGTTCCTCGCTCTTGGCGCCCGTGCATACCAACTTTCCAGACCCAAAAATGAGAATTACTACTTTCGGCACGGCCATCCTGTAAATTAAGCCGGGGAACTGCTCAGGTTCGTACAGCGAGTTCTCCAGAGTCAATGCTATGGTTTCTAAATTGATGCTGAAGTCCAATGTGACCGATGCGACCATATTCTGGATTTTTACCTTCGGAGGGCTATTTACATTAATATCAATACTTCTCAGTTGTTTTACAAGCGTTTCTATTGCCGCATAAACATCTTCTTTACTTTTACCGCCTGTACAGACGAGTTTACCTGTGCTAAACAACAGAAATACCGCCTTGGGGTCTGAAACTCGCAGAACCAAGCCTGGGAAGCTCTCAGGATTGTACTCAGCTCTATCTAGGGAAGCGGCAATATGGAGAAGGTCAATTTTTTGATCAAATTCGCCAGAAGCAACTACATTTTGGACTTCAATTATTGGTTTTGTAATAAGAACCACCCACTTTTAACTAAATGTCTACAAACTGTTGATTTTTTGCTAAGAATCCCCACCATGATTTTAAGTTTCCGTAGAAAAAATTTAGTATGGATCGCTGGAGTAATGACATATAAAGTCGGTTTATAAGTTATATATATAACCAACAGTTATAGAAAAATTCTGATTTTTATTATTTCTTCAAAATGGCGCCTTAATGAAAAAGAATGAACTGATAAAACTGAATTGCAGGGCGTGTGGGTCGTAGTTGGATGGAAAAATTCCCAGAAAAAACTGGGTTATGATACCGTATTCTAAAGTTTATATTGACTATAAACGATGGAAAGATATTGCAGCCCGGAGGATGATAAGCGTTACAAAATACTCAGAAGCTCTTTCTAGAGCTCTTATTGAAAGCGAAACCAGTTTAGGGTACCTCGTATGGGTTGCAAAGGAACAGTATAAAGGAACATTATATTTGCGCTATGCTTGTGAGTGCTCACATTTTAAGATGACTATACTGCCTGCTGCACGCAATAAATTCGCTACAATAAAAATTAATGGTGATTATGCTATTTTAGTTGATGAATGGCATAACTTGGATAAACATGCATATGTTGCTGCGAGCAAACTTCTAGATATTAAAATACCTGTTGCGTTACCTTTAGAACAACTAGTTGATTTCAGACTCATTGAGGCAGGAAGATATAATAATCGTTTTCAAAAACTAGGTATCACTACGCTACTGGAACTTGCAAATCAGCAAGAATCACCTGAAGTGGATGAAAAAGTTAAAGAGTTCAAAAGTTTGGCAAAAAGACTCCTTGAAAGCATAGATTTAATTGAACTTCAAAAGGATGTTTTTGTTGCTTTTGATAATGAACTGAAATTACAGTGAGTTACCTCGTGCTCAAGCATCGAGGCTTTCTGCTTCTACGACAGACTCGATCCCCTTGACGGGTTACGGAGGTCTTATCTCCACAGGCTTAACATACCTACGCCCCGTAGGTACTAAAACCTCTATTGATAACAAACTATATTAACCTAACGCAATTCATCACCACGCTGAAGCTGTGGTGCTTTCTTGCTTAGCTACTTGTAAGTAAATAACCTTAAAATCTGTGTATCTCAAAGATACATTGTCTTACGGGAAGGGTATTTCTTATTAACCAGTTCTTCAAGTTCTTTAGTTAATTTAGAGTCCACTTTGTTTTGTTTATTATCATACTCTTTCTTCAACCGATTTGTCGCAGTAGTTGAAAACCTTTCAATACCTCTCACGAAAATAGCGCTGTCATCCTTAGGTTGCGGGAAAAGTGCATGAAAATTAATAGGTTTGCCTAGTTTCATTACAGCGCGTTGAATCTCCTCATCAATATTACGTGTAGGGCCGACACCTAGACCAATAGCCTGAAAGGGGTTGATAGGTTCGGATTTTATCTGCCAAAGGCGGGGAGGTTGTGCTATAAACGTATCATAATGTCCTTTTGAGTCTTTGCCACCAAGTATGCTCCAATCGTCTTTATCCTCATCGTAGCGTTTCTTAATATCTTTGATTATCTCACCTGCTTCTTTAGTCATTGAGGTTTATCACCATCTACTAGAATTCGTTATTTCTTGTACATAAGTGGAAATATAAAGATAACCGACAACTATCTCATCTACATAAGTATTGAATCAAGAGTTGAAAAATCATGGTCAGAATCAAAGAGAACATAATTGACTATAGCATCGGTGATAGAATCAAATCTCTGCTTATTATTGCATCCAATGTTCTTTTAAGGTATAAAAGTCTTCCAATTAAAAATATTGATGGTAAAGAGGTAATAAACTGGTTTTTAGAGGCGTTAATAAGTGAAATCACACTCTTATCAAACGTGAATAAGACAGACTATATCATGGCTATCACAGAATTAATTAGTAGTGCTGAAAAAGCGTTTGTGGTGGGTAAAGCGGAAGAGGCAGTAGAATTCATTTCAACAGCAATTTCAAAGGCTACAACACAAGCTGCGAAAGCCATTGAAGAACTTGAGAAACTTTGGAAGACAGATTGATAATTTTAAATCGTATAAAAAATGAAAAAGAAAAAAAATGAAGATTGTGTTGGAATAATGCTGTTATTTATTTGGTGAGATTATGAAACAGCAAAATTCATAAGACTCAGTTTTACAGGTATCGATATCTCTATATTTAATCAACAGGGGTTTCAATCTAATCATAATTAGCTATAGGTGAACAATGTGCAGATAGAGAAAGACGTGAAAACAATAATTAATTCGCTAAAAGATTCATCTATTGATTATAAAGGACTTCGCGTTCTTATATCAGGAGGCGCAGGCTTTCTTGGCAGTTACATTTGTGATGTTCTAATTGAAATGGGTGCAACAGTATTTTGTGTTGATAATCTCTCAAGTGGAAGACTTGAAAATATTCAAGATTTAATTGACCAAAAAGAAGACCAATTCACATTTATGAGACAAGATATTGTAGATGCATCTGTTTTAGAAATTGAGGATCAATTTGACGTAATTCTTCACCTTGCTAGTCGCGCTGCACCTATGGAATTTGAGAAATATCCTATTGCCATCTTAAGCACAAATACGATAGGGACAATGAACACCCTTGAGTTAGCTAAGCGGTCTAACGCAAAAATTCTGTTTACTTCGACTTCGGAGACGTATGGAGATCCTGACCCGCAGTTTGTGCCGACACCAGAGACTTACGCAGGAAGCGTCATTAGCACCGGAATAAGAAGTTGTTATGAAGAAGGAAAACGTTCTGGTGAGGCTTTTATGGCAGCGTATCTACGTCAATATGGAATTAATACGCGAATCGTACGTATTTTCAATACATACGGTCCAAGAATACGTGCGGATGGAGTATATGGGCGTGTTGTTCCTCGATTTGTTAACCAAGCCTTAATTGGCGACCCGATTACTGTTTTCGGCGACGGCGCTCAGACGAGAAGTTTTAGTTATGCCACAGATACTGTTGAAGGTATTCTTCGTGCTGCAATCTTAGATAGTGCTTCTGGGGAAATTTTCAACATTGGAAATGATAAGGAAATGACAGTCCTCCAGCTAGCCAAAATAGTCAAGGAACAAACAAACTCAGAATCAGAGTTCGTATTTAGCAAATTACCGGAAGGTGACCCAAAAAGACGATGTCCTAACGTTACAAAGGCAAAAACGATATTGAATTGGTCTCCAAAGGTAGATCTTCATACAGGACTGAAAAATTTCATCTCTTGGGTATCCGAACTCAAATGAAATTAGATTCTGTTTCAATACTCAACTCTTTTTCCTTCATTCATATCCACAAAGACTCTACTTAGATATTTGGACCATGAAATTATTTCCATGATTCGTGTAATCTAGAAAAAAATAAAACAACTAGATTCTAAAGT
>NZ_JAHPYX010000221.1:0-7936 GCF_019058535.1 Candidatus Borrarchaeum sp. | reverse complement strand
GGCTAGAACAGATTGACTTGGATGCTTTTCCAAAACTCAAAGAAGATGGGATTATTGAGAGAAAATTAGTAAAAAAAGTAGAACCTACAAGTTTAACTGGTCTCAGAATTGCGGGAATAGATGGTGGCGTGGTTTCTCGTCTATATCATGCAATTGATATTATCCTCACCAAAGCAGCTGCGGTGATTTTTGATTTTTCTCAAGATAAACCAGTTGTTAGATATTACCCATCGGACGTTCCGCCGCTGAACGTGCTCGTGAACTATATGCCCGTATCGAGAACAGAGATTGACACGTCAAGCGCCCTCGAACGAGCAATTGGAGAAGTAAGAGTAGCCATAGATGTTTTGGACTATGCTAAAATCGACATCCTATGCATGGATGGATCAATCTATCCCCAACAATACGATATATTCGCTACATCCACCATTGCTGCAAGAGGAGAACTCTTGACGAGATTTTATGAAAAACTCTACGAAAAAGCGCGTGAAAATGGGACTTTATTAGTGGGTTGTGTTGAGGACAGTAGATCAACACGGTTTACTCAAATCTTAGGTGAAATTCTACCTTCTCTAATAAAAAAGTATCCCGAACTATTTGAACTACTACAAGTTGATTATAGAGGCATAATTAAACAAATAAAGGATACAGATTTATTATATCGCGTTTTAAAATCTGGTGAAAGATCTGCGGTTTATAGACTACTAACCTCAGATGCTAAGAAATCGCCATCACGTATTTCTGCACAATGGCGTGATAAACTCTTTGCTTTCTACCTAAAATCTGTTGATTTTGATCAACCAACTCGCATTGAGTTTCTTAATCCAGAACACGTTGAGACCCCTAAAACTGCAGACAGAGTATCTTCGGTCGTCTATCCACTTTCAAGCCATCACGCGGCATACGGAATACCATCTGTTCTGATCGAGGCCGACGCGAGAGCTAAGATACATGATTATGATTTAGATTTGGTATATAGTCAATTACTTGATAAGATCGGGCATTCATCATCTTTATTAAAATTAAGACGCGATCGAAGACCGTTTAGGTAAAAAAAGTGAAAAACATGAAAAAGCTGATAGGTACTGTTATTGCAGCGAGGGATTCACCAACTCCTAGTGAATTCAAACTGGTCATCACGGAAATCGAAAATTCGATACCGTTGAGAAAGGGTCAGTTTATAGCTGTTGAAAGCGCTGATGTTGATGGAATGCTCATTGCGACAGTAACAAATATTATGAAGACAAATCGGTACTTTGAGAGCGCAGAAGCCGTAAAAGAATATGAAAGAAGTGGACCTCTTACAACTATCTTTCCAGCAGATCGTTGGGAATACATACTTGCTGAAGCGAAACCTATGGGCAGAATCTCCCCATCGGGACGGCTTGAACGCGTCACTTTCCCGCCCGGTCCTGGCGACCGCGTTTTTTTAGCAACTCCGGAGATGCTACTACAGGTATTAGGATTAGATCCCTCGGGCGTCAATCTTGGGAAATTACTCCATCATGATGTTCCAGTAACACTCAATCTCACGAGGTTATTTCAAAAACATGTGGCAATCCTTGCAATTTCAGGTGCGGGTAAAAGTTATCTAACCAGCGTATTGATTGAAGAATTGTTAATGAGAAAACCAGAACAAGGTAGAGTGGCAGTCGTAATTCTTGATGTACATGGAGAATATACGAGTCTCGCGACAGCCTCTGACTCAACAAAATCTGATTTTTCTGAGAAAACTACGGTGATAAATGGCCCCTACATTCAACTTGGTGTCCCTAAACTTACCAGTTATAATTTTGCAAGTTTTCAATCACAAATGAGCTACGTGCAAATAAGGGAGTTAAACAAGATTATCAAAAAATTGAGAGGAATGAGTGGTAAAACTGGAAAACCCTACGATTTAAATGAGCTTATTGGAATGATTGAACAAAGTGAAATGAATCCAAGAACAAAAGAGGCAATGATGGGATGGTTTTACGACTTAGAAAGTACGCAGTTGTTCGGATTTGAGGAACATCCTTCGCTAAAAGAAAGAATTCGAGTTGGTGAAGCCACAATCTTCGATCTTCGTGAAATCATAAGTCTACGAAAAAAGCAGATAATAGTCAATTACTTAATTAATAGTTTATTTAATTTGAGAAAGCGAGGAGAAATCCCACCCTTCGTTTTTATTCTAGAGGAAGCTCATCAATTCTGTCCAGAAGGACCTGCCATATCAAAGGGCATTATTGAAACGATTGCTAGAGAGGGTCGGAAGTTCTATGCTTCATTAGTGCTAATCTCACAGCGACCTGTGCGCTTAAGTACTACTGTGCTTAGCCAGTTAAACAGCCAAATTTATCTGCGAATAACGAACCCATACGACCTTAAGCTCATTGGTCAGAGTTCAGAAATGGTTGACAAAGCCTCATTAGATACAATAACAACCCTTAACGTAGGTGAGGCACTCATTGTGGGAAATGCGGTGTCACATCCAATCTTTGTCAAAATAAGAAATCGATATTCACCTTCTCCGCAGATTTCAATGTCATTAGAAGAAATTGCGAAGAAATATGAGGGAAAAAGCCCTTAATCTATCGTAAGAATAATACGATCAATGGCAGGCTTACACACCTTTCGAACTCCATGCACTCCAGGCTCGTAGTGAGTTTCGATAAGATTCGCATTTTCCATTATTTTGATCTGTGCGCTTATGTTTGCTTCAGTCTGACCTAGTTTTTCAGCAATTCTACTTACATCGAGTGCCTCGACTTTCAATAACTTAAGTATTTCCCATCTTGTTCCCGAAGCTAATGCTTTTGCAACATTTGAGACATCTTCATCTTTTACAATTAAGTCTTTAGGCATCTCTGCACATCCTACCATTATTTAAACAAATAAATTCTCATTCAATACAAATGCACAATGTTAAATATATATTTATCCATGCTATAACATTTAAAGTAAAATCTAAACTTATAGATCTTTGTTGTCAAGATATACTTTATGAAAGTTAATATCACCGGTTAAAAAAGGTGTTAATTGGGTTTAGAAATGTCACAAAAAGCTATCAACGCATTTAAGAAATTGGATCCCGACGATTTCAAAATTCTAGAAGCGATTGAGCGCGGTATAAGAGCATATGAGCATGTCCCTATAAAGATAATCTCCCTGATCTCAGGGTTTCCTGAGGATGAAGTCGTATTCCGACTTGATAAGCTTAACAAACTTGAGTTGATCCTCCGTTGGGGCGGATCATATTTAGGGTTTGAATTGAATTCTAATGGGCATGATTGTTTGGCTCTTAACACACTAGTTTGTGCTAATGTTATAGAAGCGATTGGAATGCCCATAGGAGTAGGTAAGGAATCTGATGTATATGAAGCGCTTACACCTGAAAGTGAGACCGTTGTTATAAAATTCCACAGGCTTGGTAGGACAAGTTTTCGCCAAACACGCCGCTTGAGGTCATACACTGCAGGCAGAAAGCATCTTTCATGGTTGCTAGAGTCACAAATAGCTGCTAGAAGAGAATATGTCGCATTAAAGAGAATTTATCCTGTAATATCATCTGTTCCTGAGCCACTAGGGCAAAATAGGCATTGTGTAGTAATGGAGTTGATTGAGGGTGAGGAACTATCTATCATCTTAGAGATAGAAGAACCTAATGCTATACTAACTGAAATCATTGAAATCGTAAAAACAATTTATCGATCTTGTGAAATTATTCATGCGGATCTTTCAGAATTTAATATTCTTGTTACTCCCGAATATAATACCATTATTATTGATTGGCCCCAATGGGCAAATAAAAAGCATCCAAACGCAGAAGCAATGCTTAAACGTGACATAAATAATGTATTAACCTTTTTTCAAAAAAGATTTGAGATCTATGAAGATCTAATCAAAGTTCAAAATTTTATACAGCGTGGATGAAGTTTATAACACATAGAAAGAAAAATTAACTTTGCCATTATAATGTATATAGAAATGAGATACCCTCTAAAGAAATTACACGCGATAAGTGAACCCTTAAAAACAACGAGGGTCCATTAATCGGTGATTTCATGGAAGATGAACGTATCATAATAGGAATCGATATACTGCCACAAAGCTCTTCTGTTAAATCACCTCCGAAGTTTTCTGCAGTAGTCCTGCAAAACGATAATATTGTCGACCGTAAAACCGCTATTACAAAATATCGTCTTGTTAAACTAATTAAAGAACTTAATGCAGACATCTTAGCTATTGATAATATCTATGAATTAGCACCTACTAGTGAAGCCTTAGTGTCCTTTTTAGCCCGTCTTCCTCCAACAATGAAATTGATACAAGTCACAGGATCGCCACATCCTTCTCACGGAATGGAACCGCTAAACAGAGTTGCAAATCGATATGGCATTCCTATTTCAGGGAAGGGAAACGCAATAGAAGAAGCCGAAGTTTCTGCTCGATTGGCAGCTAAAAATGTTGGATATATAGCCTCTCCTTTTGAAGAGGAAACTGAAATCTATGTAACACGAGCTAGATCATTGGGATCTGGTGGATGGTCTCAAGATAGATATCACCGTAGAATAAGCGCCCTTATTCAGAATGCTGCAAAAGAAATACGAGATCGACTGGAAAGCGCTTCATTAGACTTCGACATCACGATAAAAGATTCTGCTTATGGTTTAGATAGAGCAATTTTTACAGTTTATACTTCGCAGGATAAACTTTACGGTATTATCAAAAAAACAAAAGGTCCTGATATTCAAATTAAAATCAATCCTGTTAAAAGGAAACGAATTGAATTCATACCGTCGTTAGGGGGTACGAATTTCCCTGTTCAGGCAACAGTTACTAAAATGAAAAAATTAATTGTAGGTATCGATCCTGGTGTTACTGTAGGTATCGCTATTCTTGATCTGCGTGGGGGAGTAATACTACTTGATAGTGCAAAGGGCTTATCCAGAGGTGATGTAGTAAGAAAAATTTCAGAGTATGGCACAGCTACTATCATTGCAACCGATGTCACATCTGTACCAGCCTTTATTCAAACACTTTCAACAAAATTCAATTCAAGAATTCACTCTGCAACCAAAGTTATGACTGTTAGCGACAAAAACGCAATGATTCGTACGTTCAATAATACAAATGGCACTAAGCCATCAAATAGTCATGAACGCGACGCATTAGTAGCCGCACTTAACGCATATTCTTCGCACAAAAATGTTTTTGACCGAATAGAGGCTGCGATTAAAAAGCTTGATGTTAGAATCCCTATTTCGCGCTCATTCATCGATAATGTAAAAGCCTTAGTTGTACAAGAAGACATACCAATAAAAGACGCCATTGATCGCCTTGTACAAGAAGAAAAGGAAGAAACAATTATCGAAGAAGCAATTGAAGTGACCTTGACCACTGAACAAATGGAAGCAAAGATATCAGAATCAAGGGCAAAAATAAAACTCCAAGAAGAACAACTTGATAATTTAAGAACCCAAAACGAGCTTTATTCTTCTAAAATAAGTGAGTTAGAAACAATTATCAAAGATTTTCAGGAAAAGATCAAACTACTTCAATCAGAAGAGAGAACTGAACTGAAAAAACTCAGAGAAATACAATTTAGAGATGAAGAGATAGGAAGACTCAGAAAACAAGAAATTGATTTTAAGAACGAAATCTCACAATTAAGGTCTAAGTTCAGTGATCTTAAACGCTTGAAGTTGATTAAAACACGAGGATATGCTATTCCTCTCCGTATAATCGAAATATTCAGTGTAGAAGGCATTAATAAAGCAAAAGAAGAATTTGGAATTAAAAAAGGAGACGTTTGTTTGCTTTTAGATCCATCCGGAGGCTCAAAATCTACAGCAGACATATTAATCTCTTTTGAGATCAAGGCGATCATTACTGATTGCAAAAAAATGTCTCATATTGCAGAAGCTCGCTTTTTAGAATACGAAATACCCCTAATCGAGAGAAATGAATTAAAAACATTAAAAAATGTAGACGAATTCGCCATAGTAGACAAGAATGAACTGGATGAGAAACTTCTGGAATGGGAAAAAAGATATAATCAACTGCTGAAAGAAAAGACACAAGATATGTTAAAAAAGATAATCAAGGAATACAGAAAACAAAAACTGGATGAAATGAATGATATAATCCAAGATGATTCAACAGGACAATAATTCGTTAGGTGACATAACAAACTGCAAAAATATCTTCACTTTCCCTCTCTATGATGTTAAACTTTGTAACCCCTGATTTCTTGAGGAATTCCCTAAGGGAAAGTACATTTATTTTCTTCTTCAAAACTGTTATAGCAACTAAATTATCGCTTACACGTTTAAGTTCTTGAATTGTCTTCAAAGGATTGGGTACATTTTGAAGTAACGTAAACGTTGTGACAATCTGAAAAATGCGTTCTTTAAAAGGAAGATAATCTGCATCAGCCAAAACTAATTCAACATTAGTGTTTTTTTTTGCTCTTTTTTTAGCTATATGTAACATTCTTAAGGATAAATCTGTGCCTATCAGTGTCCACTGCCTTACAACTTTATTTAAAAATAGTCCAGTTCCAATACCAACATCTAAAATCCAAAGTGGGTGATTTTCGAGGTATGGTAAAATAATCTCGTACTTTTCACGTTGAATTGAATTATATCGTCTGTCATATGTCTTAACATAGCTTGGTTCAGAATAGAGTTTCATAATGCGTTTCTTATAAGAAAATTCATTTAATTCAGGCATAACTATCATGCCTTAATTTCTTGAAGAAAATTACAGATTGAGTAATTATTGTATACTCAAAAATGCACTGTAATTATTGTTTTTAAATCTATTAGATTAGTTTTGGTTAAGGGTAAAGGGATTTAATTACGTCTCGTTAAGTTTCCCCATATTTCGTGGATTAAAAGGATTTAATTAATCCGTTTCAACCTCGTCCCATTCTGTCTGTATCCAAAGTATGTTATTACCCCTGATAAACACTTCTCCGTACTTAGCAAGTTTGTTTCCATCCTTTATTTCGATGGCATCGCTCAGGATAGAGTTCATATAGTTGTCGACACTCTGAAGGCGCCCTCGAAATTCTCTATTGTCTTTGAGTCTTATAATTATTTCTGAGTTAACTATATGCATCAATAACTTCAATGGTAGCTTTTCGGAAGCCATAAAATCATCACCTTTGAAAAACTTAAAAACTTAATAACTTCGCGATGAGTAGATATTTAAACATATCGAAATTTGATATGAGTCAAATTTTGAAAAATTCAGTGCGTATCTTAATTACCGTAATATACTCAAATTTTCTGATATTCACTAAGAAAAGCTACGCAAACATATAAACTGTATATCAAACGAAAAGCAATTTAGATAGTCACAATCGTTATGTTTATAATTTTATATTGTGCACATCTACTTGAATTTTATAAAGGGAGCAACACCGGTAATCACGATGAGGCTTGTTAAATGCAGATATTAATAATTACTGAGAAACCCAGCATCGCTAGAAGAATTAGTCATATTTTGGGCAAAAAAGTGACTAAAGAGAAAGGTATGAGCAAATATACTCCTATTCATCGATTTAAAATTAATAATGATGATCTGACTGTAACTTCTGTTTTAGGTCATGTAAAAACTCTTGATTTTGAGGATAAATACAATAAATGGGATAAAGTTGACCCTGAAAGCTTATTTGATGCACCTACGATTTATAAAATTAATGAGACAAACAAAGAGATCCCAAAGGTGATTAATCAACTCCAGAAACTCGGTAAAGATGCAGATGAACTTATAATAGCTACAGACGCAGATTCTGAAGGAGAAAAAATTGGATACGATATAGCAGCGATTATTTTGGAAATAAATCCAAACATAACAGTACATCGAATGATATTTTCTGCTGTCACAAAACAAGATATCCAAAAGGCGTTCAGTGAGGCAAGTAAGACTACATTAGATAGTAACATAG
>NZ_JAHPYX010000220.1:0-11916 GCF_019058535.1 Candidatus Borrarchaeum sp. | reverse complement strand
TGATAACATACTACTTGAAAATTGGTGTAGAGGTAATGAACGAGTTTATTGCGGATGTCTCGTTTAATATTGGTGGTTTTGGCGTAGGCTTTGAGCAACTTATATAACGTTTTCCACCAGTTCTTACTACGATACTGTTTACGACTAAATTGCTTACACAACTGCTTTATCCGGCGTGTAACTGGTATCTTGTATCGTATACGTATCCCATTCGACAGCGATAACTGATTCTTTACCCCAAAATCAATGCCAATTGATTTGACTGGCGCTACCACCACCGGTCTGCTTTCTCGCGGAGTATAGGTGGTTATTGCTATGTAATACTCGCCATTCTGGTGAAGTAAGGTGGCATTAGCATATTCACAATTGGATGGTAGTTGTTCTAAACCGTTGACACGCAGTTTTTGCGGCATCTTTTGAAGCTGCAAGTATTTGCTATTGATGAGCTTGTAGGTATTGCCGTACTGCTTGAGTGGGGTGGACTTCACATACGACTTAAATTTCAACCGCCCAATCTTGTGACCCTTGGCTTTCAGACGTGCTAAGCCACGGATATTCTGCTGGGTGCGCTTAATGATGCTCTGACGTACTTGCGCCGGTAAATGCCTTAATTGGCGCAGCTCAAACCGGTCTTTCACCTTCATCGGGACGGCTGTTATTGTATCATCGATAGAGAACACGTTAGGATGCCCAACACAGTAATTATAAAGCCATTTAGCTTCCAAGAATAATCGATTTAAGTGAGTTAATGAGTCTTGGTTTAAATGTGAGCGGTCTAGCTTCACGGTATACACCCGGCACACCATGTGTTTACGCCGCTCCTTAGTGTCCTTCAAGGTAGCTTTGATCCGCTGGTTCTTTGTTGACATGACACAAGTGCTCCGCACAACTTACAATAACTCGTTAATAATGTACACTACAATTTCTCACTGTTTGTACTCCATCCTTGTTTATAAACTCAGCAAAAAGTAGCACAAAGTTAAAAAATGTACTATCCTGACACCATTCATCCCCAAACTCAAGCAATGGGGCTTTCTTGCGTCGTAACATGTAAGATTGCGGAAAAAAAGAAAAAAGGTATCAAAGAACCTTCAAATTTAGTTATTTTCCAATGATTATTTCCATTGCACTTACGTTCCTTGTGCCTTCAGATGTGTTTATTTGTTCTGTGCTAATCCTTATATCTTTGACGCCCACTTCTGGCATGAAACGTTTTCTTAAGATTTCAGCTACATCAACTGCTCTGCTAATTGCACGGCCTCTAGCCTTTATGGTAATATCGCCTGCGCCTCGGTTTAACTGAGTAACACATGCAAGGACATAGTTCATCACTGGTTTATGACCTACGAACACAGTGTTTTCATCTGCCATACTTACACCCCTTGAATTGGTTTCTGTCATATCTGATACCTAAGCTCGAAAGGCTCTATAGATAAGAAATTCGGGTCGTTATAGATATACTTCATTTAAATGCTTTGTCTTTAGTCAGTTTTGATGCTCCAGCAATTGCTTGTCCTATAGAGATACCTCCATCTCCTGGAGGAATACGCTTATGTTGTACAAATCTAAGATTGCCTTGAGTGACATTTTCCTTAATAGTTCTCACTATAAAATCGTTATAAGCGACTCCTCCGCTAACACCAATCACATCAATTCCTGTTTCCTTTGCAATCTCAACCGCTATGTCAGATAGACCTTTTGCGATAGCATATTGTGCAGTGCTGGCTATGCTTTTTGTTGCGATCCCTTTTTCTTTCAGTTTCAGTAAATCTAGAAGAATTGTTGAGGTATCTAAAAAGGTTCTTCCCTTCCTATGTTGAATATAATCTTCGATAGAGAGTTTTATTGGTTTCCCTTCCCGTGCAATGGCTTCTAATCTAATAGCAGGTTCTCCTTCATAAGATCGAAATTGACAAATGTCTAAAAGCGCAGAAACTGCATCAAGAAAACGCCCTGCGCTAGTAGTCATAGGTGTATTAATATTTTGTTCCAATTGTTTCAACATAACATCTATTTCTTGTTCTCCATGTTTAAATCCTTGAATGCAATACGTTTTCAGAAGATTTCGAACACCATCTTCACCAATTTCACTGTATAAAGAACCTCCTAGCATTCTGCACGGATAGTATGTGGATATATCCCCTCCTGGCATCGGTTGCGGCATTAGACTTCCAGGTCTTGTAAATGATCTTAGATCACCTTCAAGAATTTCTCCTCCCCAAGACTGTTCATCAAAGGCTCCATACCCAAATCCATCAATTGCAATAAGAATTATAGGTTCAGATATTTTCATATCTACCATAAGTGCCTTAAGATGGGCATCATGATGCTGAACTGGAATTAATTCACAATTAAATTCAGATGATAGTTCTTTTGCATATCTAGTTGTTAGAAAATTAGGATGCAGATCACAACATACGACATCTATGTTCTCAGGAATAAGCAGATTCAAAAAGTGATTAGTCGTCTTTCTTAAAGCGTTTAATGTTGTTAGATTGTCTACATCCCCTATATGCTGAGATATGAATGCTTTGTCGGACTTAATGATTGTTGCTGTAACATTCGTTTCAGGTCCTACACCAATAGCGTTTATGTCCTTAAAGGGGAGAGATATATATTCCGGGACATATCCTCTGCTTCTTCTAAGAAATGTTTCATTCTGTGCAACAATTTTCACAACAGAATCATCGTTTCTTTGAAAGATCTGTCTATTATGAAGTAAAAAGTAGTCAACAATATTCCCTAATTTACTAATGGCCTTTTCATTTTGAATGAACATCGGCTCGCTAGGCTGATTTGCACTTGTCATAACGAGAGCCAATTCATCTAAATGTTTGAAGAGCAAATAATGAATCCCTGAATAAGGTAGCATTACACCAATTGTATCAAGACCAGGGGATATTTCTTCAGGTAAAACAGAAGGTGTTCTTTTCTTAAGCACTACTATAGGTCTCTGATAAGATGAAAGTAATTTCCGTTCTAGAGATGTTGGAATAGTAAATTTCTCAAGGGTAGTCAGATTGGCGCTCATAACGGCAAAAGGTTTATTTGATTTTTTTCTACGTTTTCTGAGTTTAAGAACAGGCTCATCTTCGCTTGTTTTAACTGCAAGATGAATACCACCAATTCCTTTGATAGCTAGAACATATCCTTCAGAAATAAGACGAGCAGCAACTTCTATTGAATCTTTAACTTCTATTAATGTACCATTCTTACCATATAAACTAACACGCGGTCCGCAGATTGGACATGCCATTGTCTGTGCATTTAGCCATCTCGTTGTAGGATCTGTGAATTCTTTAACACAAGATTTGCAAAGAGGGAACTCCTTCATTGAAGTTCTTTCTCTATCATAGGGTAAACTCTCAATAACACTAAATCTAGGGCCGCAATTTGTACAACTAATTAAAGGATAATTATAGCGACGCGAATTTTTGTCAAAAATATCCTTTCGACAGTCATTACACATCGCAATATCTGGTGGAAAGACAGCACCCTTTGGTGATCCTTTCTTCTTACTGCTTCTCCTTATAATAAATGAATCAAAATCTCCAACAAAAGACGTCCATTTTATTTTGAGACTTTCAATTCTCGAAAGAGCAGGTTTTTCTTTTTCTACTGCATCACAGAAAAAGTCAATTCTTTCTTTTTCTCCCTCAACAACGATTTCAACCCCTGCATCACCTAGGTTCAAAACATATCCCTTCAAACCTAATCTGTGTGCTAATCGATAAATAAATGGTCGAAACCCAATTCCCTGCACAACGCCTGTAACGTGTAATTTTGCTCTTTTCTTCAATGAATTCTCCTCAATCGCAGACTTTCTTAGATATTCTTGAAATCCATTATTACTCAGAGAAGTAAATGCCTTTTTTGAACTATTACAAAAAGGAATTCATAAAGAAATTGATTTGGACATGATTTCAGCATACAACTAAAATTTCTTTGAATTAAAAACAGATTAGAATGAAAGCAATTTAAATAATTATTCAATTTCAAGGGATTCCATCTTGAAGAAGAACGGAATATTGCTTATTTTTTCATTAGAAACCTATGGTTCTGTCATCTCGTAAATAGAAAATTAAGTGACAAAAATCAGAAGACCTACAAGACTATGTTGTTTTAATAGAAAGACGTGAAACTTTTTCAGAGATGTCTCGCATCTCCTCTTTGATTTCTTCTATTCTGCCAGTTTCAATATATGGCTCGGTCATCCAAACAACCCACAAGTAAGTTGAAAGCACACTTATAGGAGGAAGAGGGGCATTTATTTCATTACAGATCGTTTCCTTGACGAAAAGTTCATTTTCATACATCTGTACGATCTCTCGGGCATGGATAGAAAGCTCATCGACAAGTTTACTTACGTTAAAATGCTCCTCTGTATTAGTAATAAATTCTACAATTAGTTGACAGAATTCCACATACTCTTTGAATATTTCTCCATTTGTTAGAAGGTGTTTTACAGTTCCATTATAGATCTTAATAAATTCTTCTCCAATTCTATTGCTCTTTTCTAACATTGACAATATAGTTGCTTCGAACTCACCTAATTCTTTTTCTAATTCCTTAAACTCCTTTACTATTGTTTTAAATCTAGGGAGGCTCTTTTTCAATTTGAGCATCGCATCTTCCATATTTTTTACAAGTTTTTGCCCTACTTTTTCACCAATATTTTCAAAATTCTTTAATTTACCAAGCGATCCCTTCTTTAGGTGCACCAATTTTGCCGCTATATTTTGTAGCTGGCTAATTACTTTCCAAGATTGTGATTGGATGTGATTCCAATGCCTTATCGAATTTTCAAGTGTATTAAGAAGTATTGTTGGAAAGCTGTTTATATCTTCCATTCTACCACTACATAAGATATATGGATGTAATTCCTAAAAAAGATTTTGTTGAATGTATAGCGTTATATGATATGGTAGTGTAACGTAATAAACCAAACCTTAAGAATTAGTGATTTTGAACAATTCTTCAGATCTTTAAAGAAGTTCATTATTAAAACCAATTCCATTGCAAGTTATCTCAACTTGACGATTACTTCCCTCCTTTACTGAAAAAGATGCGCTTGTTAATTGTTTGCATATCTCTATCGCAGTTTTTGTATGCAATGTAAATTTATTGGTAATGATTTTGGATGATCCTTCTGCAAGTGCCATATAAATTATTAGTTGGTCTGCGAGGAAAGGATCTACTGGACTGTCTGCGTTAACTATTTCTAACAATTTTCGTGCTGCTTCACGTCCCACAACTTCAGCAGGTTTTCCTTTCTCTCCGATTGCATCTGAACCGATAATTGCACCAGCACTTGTCTTTGCCCATAGTGTAATACCACTTCCTGGGGAGAGACTGTCCATTATCTGTTTTGCAGTTATTTCTATGTTTTGATAACCTGCATCTTTCACTTCTGAAATAGCAGCCTTCTTTTGGCGTATTGCAACATGTTCTGGTAATTTTGCACAGTAGGATGTTCCGCCAATATTTTCGATTTTTCCAATATTGTCTAGTATGATTGGTTTTAGCTTCTTGCTGGGATCTATTTTAGCCTCGATTATTCCTCCACCTTTTGGATAAAATCCGTGCTTTTTTATTTCAATTTGTGTACGAATGCCTGTCTTTTTGAGGATAGGTAATAAAACATTCTGAATAGATGGTGTTGGTGGTGACCATCTTACAGTTGTACCGCCTATCAACTTAAGATTCACTTGTTCCGAAGTAAAAATTGCAACTGGCATTAATACTTGCAGTAAGAGTGTCACACTTCCTGCTGTTCTTACATCTACTGTATAATATCCCCCTTTTCGTGTTGTAGGTAAAAATTCAATTTCCTTAGATCCAATATTTAAGCCTCTTACAGAGGCATTAGTCAAGTCTGCTAGTGCTTTTAGCCCGGTTAAATGTTGTGCTTTTAAACCTGGCGTTGATCTTTTTCCCCTGATATTGATAATCTCAACAGGAATCCCTGTTATTCCTGAAAGAGCGGCAGCAATTCGTAAAATCTGGCCTCCTCCTTCGAGGATTTCGCCGTCGATTTTTACAAACCCTTGAGTCAAGTGATTCGCCCTTCATTTCATTCAGTTTGGTTTTATTGAGTTTTGTTCAGAACATTCAAAGAATAAATAAAGTACTCAATTGAATCTTAGATCTTTTAAGATAAAAGTAAGCCTCTAAGAACCATTTCGACTCTTTAATCTGAGTATTTGTACGTTATTTTTTTGAATTAAATAAATAAATCTTCACAAATCTCCCATCTAAATCAAATCAAGAATATTAAAAATTGAAATAATGTTCCTAAAACGAAGACCAATATGCTTAGTATTAGATATGGGAAAATCCAAGGTGAGACCTGGCTAATGACGAGGCCTATGACTATACTGAAAGCAAATGAGCAGATTGGTAATATTATAACGGAGGAAGGGGTTATAGACAACAACAGTTCGTTGAGGATAATAATCAAGAAAAGAATAACTACGCTATAAGTATTATCAATTCCTAATTTAATACAATGAGTGAATAGCGGAACATACACAATAAAAATAAGCAGGCCGTGGAGCAACATCCCTAGCAGTGAGTTAAGATACCTAATAAACTGCCAACCTCCAAATATTAACCATTGCTTCTTCTTCACCTTGGTTCATAAACTCCGCGCAAAAATACAATATTTGTGACTAAAAGCTAATGCATCTGATATACAGCATCTTAGAGAGTTTATGGATGTGCCCCATCCCCCATAACGATAGTACACTACTGGATGGATATTTTTTTTCTTATATAAGAAATAAATCTTGATAATTTTTAGAAACAGTTCTCACAAATGTTTCCATTTCTCTTTTTCTACTGTTTTCTACTTGACTTTAAATACTTTCGATAGAGTCTCCAATAATTGATATCGTCTTTAAAGAAAGAACTTTTTCACTTAAAAATAACTTTTGTGGCAAAAAATTGCGTGGTCTTAATATATTTTTCTTATCAAAGAAAGAAGCTAAATAAGTTCTCCTAAAAGTACTTTCGCGGCTTTTTTAAAGTATAATAAATCGTGGTCCTTAAATATTTCTTTTGAAACCTGTTAACAGCTTAATAGAACAATGATAAAAAAACAGGAGGACATATTAATGGATCCAGGTGGAAATTGGCCTTGGTAGTTACCTCTAAGAATCCCTTCTCAAATTCTTTTTTTCAAACATCAATTTTTAACAGATTCTCTGTTGAAACGATAAGGTAAAGAGTATTTTAACACAATCATCAGACTAGTTTTTTTGCTGCTTTCTCAAACATATCCACATTATTTAGATCTATTTGGAGATTGGATTGCACAATTTTTTCTAGTCTTTTATCAGCACATTTCTTATCGTTTTTTAACGTATATGGCATACGAGATATTTGCCTCCTTGTCAAAGGAACATCTGCAGCTATCTCCAGTGCTTTTGAAACACATTTTTCCCCATAATTATCTTCTATTTGTTGGAACAAATCATATCCTAATTCATAAGGATTGATTGATTGCCCATATTTTAGGGTGAAATATTCATGATCAACATTCAGGTTTTTAGTATCAGATATTCTGTTTTTAATCGACTTTATTTCATTTAAAACCTGCTGAGAGAATTCTTGATTTTTTTTAGGAGTTCTTTCGAGTATTTTTTCGAGAGTTTTCAATACAAGCCATACTGCAAAACCCTCATTGACTATCAATGTAGAAACGCTAAACCATTGAACTCCAATTGCATATTTATCTGATATTTTCTCCAATTCTTTCGTTAACAATCCAATTCCTTTACGATGATATTCCAGTTCAAGAAGTTTTCTCCCTAATATTGTATTTTGATAAAAGAAACCATGACCGAACTTCTCATGGATGATAATGTTCAGAAGGCCGGCAATTGAGTCAGGATAAATATATTTATTCATATCATAGAGGATATTCACGTCACCTAAAGGATCTACAAACGCCATTTGTTGTATTGGAATTCTTGAGACGTGTAATCTAGTTGATCGTCTTTTGTTTTTGTGCCCTTTATTATCATTAAAATTAAAATATTCTGAAAGAGTTTCACGAAACGAATTAAGGTTATGATAAACAATAGGAAATTTTCCTACATGAATTCCTAATTCATCCATAATATCCCATATTGTTTCGACTTTTTCTCTTATCTCATTTACGACACCAACTTTCAGTAAATTTTTAGGGAATACTTGTAGAGTGATTGGTGTAGCAAAAGCCCGATATTTCTCGTTTTTCATGGTGAAATAAAACAATTGTGGATGTTTTTTACTATAGAGTGGTTCAGTTACTCGAACAAGGACTTCAATATTCATTGATTGCCCAGGAGAAAATAAACGATCAATTTTCATACCGCCGTTCTTTGCCATACGTATTCCTGAGATTATTTTTATGCCCTTTTTAGGAAATATGCCCTCAATATTGTTTACATGGACTGAAGTGTCGGAAGTGATTTGTATTTTATAAATGATTTTTTCATTTACCTCCACTTGTGTTTTGTCGACTGATACAACAAAATCTAAACCCCTTGGCTCCACCTTATTGGTAGTATCAAAAACCGGCGTATATGGAGTAAATGGTATTTCAACGAGTTTGAATATATTTTCAGGTAATTCTTCTAGATGAGGGAGATTATTAAGTAAATCTCTTGTAAAACCATAACGTTCCATATCTTCGGCATCCTTGAAATAGTTGAGTGCACCAGTTAGTTCTTCTACCATATTATCCTTAAACTTGTCCTTTTCTATGGGATTATCATTTTTTTGAAATAATAGAGAATTGTAAATGTAACTAACTAACTTTTCGAACCCAAGAACGCTGCTATATGTTTTTTTAAACATTTTTAGCATTCTTGTTGCATCTATGAGTGATTGATGAGCGAGTTCATATTTCTTATTTAATTCAGACAAATTAAGATCCACGCCACGACGCATTATTTCTAATGCGTACATCCATCCTTGACAAAAGGATTTCAATCCTTCACACAAATTCTTTAATGCTTCATCAGACGATAAAACCTGTGATGCGGTTTCAAATTGATCGGTTGCACTCGCAAGATAAGATGCCGCATTTTTATACTCACTGTCTTTGAGTGCAACTTCAGATTGTTCAAGTCCAAACAATCCATTAATAAAAGAATAATAACCTTCGATATGAATATCTCGATCTCTGAATTGCGACAAGAGTGTGTTTGCTTCTTTAAGTAGTTCAATTGCCTCTTGACTCTCACCAATATTACGACAGATTAATGATTGCAACATAAAAGATTGTGCAATGCAAAATGCTTTTGCTGCTTCAAAAAAAAGTTGTTGTAGATCATAGGCTCTCCTGTCAATGAAATATTGGAATTGTGTTTTGTAATATTCAATTTGATGTTCTAAAGTCTCTTCAAATAAACGAGTGATCTTAGAAAGAATTTCAAGCGTTTTGTTATACTCTTCCTCTATAAATCGCATAGATGCCTCTTCAAAGAATGCATATGCATTATATAACAGTCCTTCATAGGAAAAAAATTCATTTAATTGCAAGAGTGAACTCGTTTTTTGATATAACTTCATAGCGTGTTCATAGTTTCCTTGAAGGTGTGATTCCTTAGCCTTCACACCCAATAATCGTGCTTGTAGGTATTTTTTTAGATCATGATAGTATGGATAATCCTTTCCAGCAAGAATTATCTTATCAGTGAGATTGTACCCTAATTCATAATGCTTTATGGACAAAGAATACTTCTGATAATCTTCTGCAATAATAGCGATTTTATATGCCTCAAAAAGCGCATCTTTGAACTCATCTGTTTCCAATGCAGATTTATAAGATTTAGTTGCGTATTTCACGCATTTTTTAAAATATGTCTGGTTTCGTTCCACTTTAGATAAATCAAAATAAATCGAAGAAAGATCACGCCAAGTATAATATATGTGTGGTGACCACGTTACAGAAATTTTTTCATCCTCAAGTAGCAATTCTTCGGATTTCTTTAAAAATTCCAACTTCTGTGAACGTGAAGTCGCGAATGTAGCATTCATTTTGTATATTTCGTTAAGATAATGGTGCATTTCAACCTTATCGCGAGTACTTTCCATATTTGAAGACTTATAAATATATTTCATTCTTTCTGCGGATTTCATCGCTTTATTTATGTAATTTTTGAACTTATCTTCTTTCACAACCTCAAAATAGACGATAGAGGTGTATACTTTGGTTTTCAGTTCATATTTATAGAAATGCAGATGTGGCAGAAAGATTAGTTTTTCATATTTGTCTAGGTTATAGCAATCTTCTAAAATTTCATCAAACATTTCTTTTTTTCGTTCGCTTACTCCTGCAGCATAGATTATACGTAGTAGTTTCAATCTGGACTTATTTAGTAAAGCCAAATAATCAAATTCAAATGATCCATGAGCTTCAGCGATTTCGGCCAGAATATCATAAAGGTACATGAAACCGATAAAATCTTCTTCTGTGGTAGCCTTATCTCCTCTTAACATTATTTGTGGCAATTGTTCAGCATAAGCAAAAATATATGCTGATAAAATATGTGCATCTCTATTTCTTGTATTCTTACTTAATTTTACCGCCTTATGTGCTAGTTTTATTACATTCTCAACTATGTTATGCCGTTGTTCAAAGTTCATTTCTCTAGATTTAGAAATAAGCTGAAAAATTAGGCCCTGAGTATACCAAACACACCCTAAAGAATGATAGTCATCATATTCAACAGATGATTCAAGTTTTTGAAACTTAGTTACGTTATCGATAATGATCTCACCTAAGTTTAAGATATCGTTAATAGAAGCGTCTTCCTCTTTGTATTTCATCGTATGATATTTTATAAAACACTCTAGATGATATGATCGCAAAATTTGTCTTATCAAGTACTCTTTTTCTGCGAGACTTCTCGCTTTATAGACTAGTTCAAGTGCTCGATCGTATTGTTGCATACGACTGTTATTATTTTCAATCAATAAACAGTATTCCATAATTACTTCAGCTAAATTCAAAACAATGACAGGATCTTTCATTTTTTGAAGTTTTTCTAATTGCACCACGATTTCATCTATTTTCTCTATTCTTTCATTCAAAGTCTTTAGTTTGAAATAAATCTCCATCTCATCTTCAAAGTTCATTTCTTTTCGCCTGAAAAGATCTATCATTAATCAATCTTTGAAATTAGGTTGATATTATCAAATTCGATATCACAATAACAAACAAAAAATTGAAATGTCTGAAAATTTAAATGTATAGTTAAAAATACTAATTCTAATCGAATCTTTGCTCTAAATTCTATTAAAAAAACGTTTTTTTTCATAAAAAATGAAATTAAATAAACAGGTTTCTGTTGTTTTATCGAAATCATTAAAACACAGTACTTGAAATTGAGATCTAATTCCAGATTTGAAGACTTATATACATGCAGCTATAGATAACCCTAATGTGCCTTGACCTTAACCTCAATAAGAATCCATTTTGGAGTTCAATGATCTTGAGGGAGTTACAAGGCGCACATTTTTGTTTTACTTCACAATTAAATAGTTCCAAGAAAAATGTAAAATAAGTAATTAAAGTATAAGTAATTAAAGTTTAAGTAAGAAATCAAAGAATAAAAACTCTAGTTAAAAAAGAGAGAAGAATATTAAAGTGGTACTTCAAGGTTCATTTTAAGAACAAGTTCTTTATAGCGATTTCGGACTGTTACTTCTGTCACTCGTGCTACTTCAGCTACATCTCTTTGAGTTCTTCGTTCGTTCATTATAACTGAGGCAATGTAAATTGCCGCGGCAGCAACGCCAGTAGGTCCGCGACCCGATGTGAGCCCATTTTCGCTAGCCTTTTTTAGTATCTCGATGGCCTTAGCTTGTACCTCCCCAGGTAGTTTCAATGAACTAGTGAACCTTGGAACATAGTCTATTGGG
>NZ_JAHPYX010000219.1:0-5210 GCF_019058535.1 Candidatus Borrarchaeum sp. | reverse complement strand
TAGGTGAACCAGAGCCTGTAGTTGAACCAGAGCCTGTAGTTGAACCAGAGCCGGTAGTTGAACCAGAGCCAGTAGTTGAACCAGAGCCAGTAGTTGAACCAGAGCCAGTAGTTACAAGAACTTACACAGATAAGAATGTGGGTATTGATAATCTAGTGATATATATTGCTATTCTCGGATTTGCTATTGTACTAATCCTGATACTGTTATTTATTACAATGTGAGTCAATGTCCATTGCTTTATCACGTTTCCAGATTCGATCATTTAATATAACATAAAAACGCTGTATTCTTAGAACATATTAACTCTTAACAATTGAGCTGAAGGTAAGTGGAGTTTATGTCAGCTAATGAAGTTTATCCTGAGGAATTGAAAAAGCTTTTAGAGCCCATCGTATCTAAGAGGGCAGAAAGATTTGAAAAACGATTAGAAAATATTCAAAGCAAGTCTACAGCTTATTTTCCAGCATCAATCATAAACGACTACATTCAGGGCGTTAAAACATATGAAGAAATAATTAAACCAAGTTTACAGTCGTATCTAAGTGCTTTAACACTATTATTACAAAAGGAATATATCCTTGAAGGAATAGAGATTTATATCTCCTCACTTGAAAATGAGGGACTTTCAGGAAGTTTATTAGACAAGGAGTTTCAAAAAGCTACATCGACTTTGAACAAAGCAAATTCTTCTCTTGATGAGATCCTAAAGAATATGAAAACAACGCAAGAATTTGAGACAGTGCTTTTTGCATATAACTTTTTAAAACAGGCATTACGCTATCATAATGCGGCTTGTTTGAGAGATACAAGCAATTTCGTATTTCTTTTAAACTGCTTAGCTACAAAGAGCTTTGCTGAAGGTTTTTTGGACTTTGGAGAAGTTTGTATTTCTTTAAGAGATAAGAGGAAGGCAAACCTAGTTGGTGGTATGGATCCTTTAGATGAATTAGCGAAAACGATATTGAGATCTGCAGTGGCTTCCTTTCGGACAATAAGTTATCAACACATAAATAATCCTGAAGAGCAAGCTCTTTACGATCAGACGAGAATGTTTAGGTTATCACAGATGGAAAAAGCGTACGAAAAGCAAGAATACGTTTTGGCAATAACTATTGCCATCGATTTGTTTTACGACATGGAATTCATCAAACATGCAGGCTTCAACATGCATCCGCAATGGATGCAGAAAATTATTGAAGATAGACGCGTACAATTTGTTGAATTGATTAAAGAGACACGCAAGAAAGGACGTTTTGATGGTCTTTTGAGTATCTATTATTTTGAACAATGCTTCATGCCACTGACCACAGCAAATTACCCCGCACATCTTATGGCCTCATTTAACACGGCAAGGATGTTGATAGCAAGTATGGAACGTGATTTGAAGAGACAGGCCGATGTGCTAACATATATGTGATGTACATTTTTACAAAAAAATGGTGAATAATAGTGCCTTGTTTCGCAAGAGTATTTCAGAGCGCAATTGATTTGCTTAAAGAAAGATATAGAATCGAACTAAGACCAGAAGACGATGAAGAAATGGAAGAGATAGAGAACTGGCTTAAAGAAAAACTAGACATGAAAAAAGAGGAAAAACACGAGAAAGTAACAGAAAAATTGGAAGAATTGAAGAGAAAAGACCCAAACAAATTTAGGCAATTAGAGTACGAGTTCATTCAGTTTATAAAAAAATTAAGGAAAAAGCGCACTGCAACTCCTGAAGAGGAAAAAGAAAGCAAAAAAGAAAAGAAAGAAAAAAAGGAAGAGAAGAAAAGAAAAAAGAAAAAAGCAGTTTCCATGTACACATAACTTTTTTTATATATCATCTAAGGATAACAGGTAGTTTACACAAATTTCATCCATTTCTTTAACGATTTCGATTTCCAACCTAATTTTTGGATTCAGCCAGCTTTTTTCCGTAAAAAATATGTATAGGTATTGTGTAGAAATCTCAGGAATTCAAGATTTTGTGATTATTAGTGCTTTATCTTTTCCTGGGGTGTGTTCTTTACAGAAACAATTACAACTCCAGAAATCACAATCCCAGAAACTACAATTATAGAAAATAAAGAGGGCAAAACGCCAAAAAAAGGAAAGCGTAAAAGTAGATCCAGAACGAGAAAGAAAAGATAATAGTCCAACAGTATTTTTATGAAATTGTTTAGCCAATACCTAATTCATCTAATATCTTCTCAAGTTTTTCAACTCGAATTCCGTACTTCTCAGCTAATAGCTTCAGCATACTGGGATCAAATTTGAATTTAGCACTTTTAATTAACGGTTCTAAAGGCTCCCCCCTTAATTCCAGTCTGAGTACATCAAAACGGGCATAGTGTCCTAACGCGTCAAAATATGCTTTTGTATGACGACGGTCGTCTGCATCTAACTCGGCATAGAGAATTGTCTCCCTGTCGAAAACGGGTTCTTGGAGATAGACTCCAGCTGGGTTGACAATAAACGCTCCTCCTGCAGCTATATTGAAATCGGCACAATCTTCTGGCATTAAATCGTCAGGAACGTACTGACTGACGCTGATCACAAACGTCTGTGTCTCAAATGCGTATTCCCTTATAGCATGTTCAATATCACAGAAATGTTGAGAGTCTTCATTTGGTCTATATCGTTTTTTGGCACCTGGATGTCTTTTCATAACCCACCATCCTGGCCAAACTGCACAGTGGATTTCTTCACCAAGTGCAGCCATTGCAGCTTTAAGTAGAGTCATATGATGCTCGTAACAAACAACGCCGCCAATAGTGCCAATCTCTGTGTCAAAAACTCTCACGTCACTGATGTCGCCCATGCCCCAAACCATCCTTTCGCCATGAGTTGGCATTAACTTCCTGTGACGTCCAAGTATTTCGCCATCGTTGCCTATGAAGAGTATCGTATTATAAAGTGTTTCGCTACCCTTAAGATCGCTGATTTCCGTACAGCCGATAGCAGCTATTAAATTGGCTTCCCTTGTAGCGTCAGCTAATATTTCAGTGTCACTGCTCGGGATTTTTAAGGAGTTCTTCTGATATTCAACCATATAGTCTGACCATTTAGAAATGGGCTGCAAACCTCTCCAATATGGGTAACCTGGGATGAATGTCTCTGAGAAGACTAGAAGTTTTGCCTCTGCCTTACCAGCTTCTTCTATGGTTTTACAAGCCTTGTCAATAGTAGCTTCTTTATTCATGAAGACCGGCGCGACTTGTGCAGCCGCTACTTTGACCTTGTCCAACATTTTTATCACAATTCGGTTATTTTCGGACTATTTTACATGTGAGTTGAATGAACATCTTTTTCATTGATATAATAGTATCTTTTCAATATTGGAAATTTTCTTAATTTAAATTCTCGATTTTGGAGTGTTTGCTAGAATTATTGCCCTAAGAAGTTCAAAAGTAAGTTTTGGATTTTTGAAAGGTAAAAAAGATAGTTTACTTGCAAAAGGTCTTACAAAAGACGATTGATAATCGATATCTCCGAATCTTTCTAACAAAGGTTCTAGATTATAATCACTCACAATTTCGAATAGCGTATCAAGAGTGGAATCCTTTAGCTGATTTATAAACTTCCTCATATTAGCACTTTTTTTAAGTTCTGATCCAAACCCTTTTCGCCAGAGGCTCACATAATTTTGTATTTGAAATGGAGTTTCTTTATTGAGAGCATCAACCGCAACTTTAGCTGCAAGTTTCGCGCAGCTCATCCCAAAATAAAGTCCGCCTCCAGTTGTCGATTTCACATGACCTGCGGTATCCCCTACGAGCATTAAATTGTCTTTTACTGTTATAGGGACTGGACCGCCCATCGGAATAAGTCCTGCAAGTTTATTCTTTATTTCCCAATTCTTACCAAATTTCTTGGAAGCAACTGGATGTTTTTTTATGAAATTTAGAAGGTTTTGAGAAGCTTGCTTTAAAGTACCTTTAACACCGATACCTACTCTGGCAAGATGCTCGTTCACTGGAATAATCCATGAAAAGAAGCCTGGAGAGAATTTTGAAGAAAAATAAACTTCAACTGACTCAATATCCTCATACGAAACCGGGGATATTTCCATCTGGAAACTACTAATGAAATTCTTTTTTGTAGGTAAACCACATTGTTTTGCAATTAAGGAGCGCACACCTTCAGCATCAATAATCACATCAGCATGAATTTCAATATGACTAGAGTTCTGTCGTACAACAATTCCACAAATTCTGCCATTTTTTCTTAGGGGCTTTAGTCCCTTTGTTTTCAGAAGTACCTCTACTCCTTTATCTTGTGCCTCTTGACAAAGTTCTTTATCGAATGCTCCACGATCTACAATGTAAGCCTGAGGAATTCTCTTTTTCGCAAGAATACAATGTCCAGAAGGGGAATAGAAATAACTTCCTTTGACAGTATTTAGAATACTTTTTCTTGACAGATTTAATTCTCTACATGCACGTGTAGATATTTTACCTGCGCATTGCACTGGCTTTCCAATTACTTTATGATCTTCAATGAGGAGAATTTTGTAGCCCTTGACTAAGGTAGCGATTTCTTTTGCAGCATAAGATCCGCTAGGTCCACCACCTATCACAAGAACATCACATTTCATGTAAGGCTCCTCATTCAAATAAAGTAGATAATGTAGAAGTGAGGTATCTATATGTTTCCCTTAAAGAAAAAATAGAAATAGGTTAAAAAGATTCTATAACAGTATAACTTTACTTGGTGCTTCCTTTAAGTTCTTCTTTGAGTGTTTTTCTTAGAACCTTTCCTACGCTTGTCATTGGAAGGCTTTCTCGAAATTCCACAAGTTTAGGTACTTTAAATTTCGCAATTTTTTCTTCACAGAACTTGATAATTTCTTCTTCTGTCGCGTTTTGTCCTTCTTTGAGTACAATGTATGCTTTCACAGTTTCTCCTCTGTATTCGTCTGGAATGCCAATGGCAGCAGCTGTTTTTACATTTGGATGTTCGTATAACACTTCCTCGACGTCGCGTGGGTATACATTATAGCCTGAAACATTGATCATGTCCTTCTTTCTATCTACGATAAAGAAATATCCTTCCTCATCCATAGTAGCAATATCTCCAGTACGAAGTTCACCGTTTACTAACGCAAGTTTCGTTTCTTCAGGTTTTTTCCAGTATCCCTTCATTACTGTGGGCGATTTCATGACGATTTCACCTTCTTCATTTGGAGGAAGTTCACTTTTGCCCGTTTCGAGATCCACAATCTT
>NZ_JAHPYX010000218.1:0-14975 GCF_019058535.1 Candidatus Borrarchaeum sp. | reverse complement strand
TATGTTTAGCATTACAGTGGGATCGAATATTCTAGCCCATTTGGGCGGAATTTTTGGCGGAGCACTTTTAGGTTACTTTATTCCCTCAAAAAAGAAATAAAAAGAAGCAAAATGAAGTTAGATAAACCATGCACTTTATTTATTATCTGATAGATTAGTCCAAGTAGCATGTCGTGCTACATGTTCTTTTACATGTGCCTTAAATTTTTCAACATTTTCTTGTAATTCTCTAGCAGCTTGCCTATTCAGAGGATCGCTCGGATTTGGTGCGGTTAATAAAATTCGTAAAGTTTCAATAACATCAATCAAGCTATTTGAAGGCGACCAATCCTTTCCAAGTATCCCAACACAGACATTTTTATTGTGGATATTCGGATGCCATGTTTTTGTAAGCCATCTCACCTTTGGTGGTCTATACGGAAAGTTTCTTGGTAGTACAATTTCAATTTCAAAAACCCCTCCATCATAGAGCTCAGTGCCGAGAATAAAGCCTCTTAACTTACGAATATCGTTTTTTACTGGTGAGAAGGTTGGTTCTTCCCGCTGTAGTAACTTAAGTTCATATACAAGTCTCGCCGCGAAGTCTTCATCAGAGAGCACTTTAATTCTACCTTCAAGATCTTATATAAGAAATCGCTGATAACTAATTGAAATGTCTTTCCATGTTCTATCAGCTATGAATGATTCGTGAACAAAACTATTTATTAGACTTAAGTTCAGGTAGTAATTTGTTACCAAACAAATGAAGCCTAAAGAAGTTTTCTGTGTTCACCAAAAAATTTATACTATTTCTAGTGGTGTTGTTGATTGCCAGAATTACAAATTCTGTAACTGAAGTTTATGGTGCCAACATATTGAAAATCTTAGTTGTTGAAAATTCTATCATGGGTAGGAAACAATATGAATGGCTAGGTGATCTAATTCCAAATTACCGTGAGTCTATGGATGTATGGATTAGTTACAATTGCGAACCTCCTAAAACAATTAATCAATATGACCGTCTTATTTTGCTAGGTTCGGAAGCTTCAATTTTAGATGAACATGAATGGCTTAAACCAGAAATGGATATCATTCAAAACTCAATTGAGCATGGGATCCCGCTTCTATGAATCTGCTTTGGTCATCAACTGATTGTTCATACAGTACTTGGTCGTGAATGTGTTAAAAGAAGGTCTAAACCTGAATTAGGATGGCCCGAAATTCGAATTTTAAAAAAGAATAAGCTTTTTCAAGGTATCTCCAGTCGTTTTTTTTCATATTCTTTCCACTTTGACGAAGTAATCAAGTCATTCGCTCTAGAAATATTAGCAAATTCCAATGAATGTAAAATACAGGCCTATAAATTGAAGAACAAAGATGTGTGGGGTATTCAGTTTCATCCAGAGATTAATATTGAAACTGGTGCACAAATCCTTCGCGAAACTGCATCTAGTTTTAGATGGAATAATATTGAAGAGATAATCAAAAAAGCAAATGATTCCAATATCGGATCACAGTTGCTTCTCAACTTTTTAAACGAACTTTAGTTTTTATTTACGTCTTTAATTACATGAAAGTGCGCTTTCATGCCATTCATTACAGGAATTTTATATATTAATTCTATGACATGATCACAGGATAGTTTTTGAACGCGCATTTGAAATTTCTTGTCTAGTTTCTATTTCGAATTTTATTATGGATTCTACCAACTTGTTGTGCTATTTAGTAAGCAAGTCAGATTAAGGCTGTCGACTGCTGAATCTTGATATCCGAAAAATTCTGACATTCGAAGAAATCGGAAGCGTGATGGCCATTGCTCACAACTTAATAAATACAATGATAAGGTGACATGTTCGCGATAAATTTTATTATTTGATGAAAATTTTGCCATTATATTAATGTAAATTATTTTCCCCCCCTAAATGATGATTCTTATTTGAGAAAAAATTCAAATACATGAAAATACAATTTCTTTTAGAGAATGTTGATAATTTTCAAGAATGAAGGTAAATGTACACGAGGTATCGACTATAAGAAACTACCTTTGTGAACTATATCCTACTCCATGTCTCGGATTTTATGGATGCTGTTGTATATGACTGATATAAACCATAACGTCACGGAACGTGAGAAAATGAAGGAAATCTTGCGCGAGAGTGAAAAAAAATACCATTCTGTGTACGATTCAATGAATGAAGGAGTTGCGCTCCATCAGATTATTTATGATGAACAGGGGGAGACGGTAGACTATACAATCATAGATGTTAACCCCGCTTATGAATCGATTACCGGTTTGAAGAGAGAAAAGGCAGTAGGGAGTAGAGCATCAGAATTATATGGAATAGGCAATTCTCCTTACCTCGACATATATGCAAAAGTGGCTGCTACGGGACAACCAACGTCATTCGAGACCTATTTCCCACCAATAGACAAGCACTTCAGCATCTCCGTTTTTTCACTAAGCAAAGGCCAGTTTGCCACGGTGTTCACTGATATCACAGCCCACAAAAAAGCAGAGAAGGCACTCATTTCTGAAAAAGAACGCCTTGCAGTCACGTTGCGTAGTATTGGTGATGGCGTAATCGCCACCGACACCGAGGGAAAGATAGTCTTAATCAATAAAGTCGCTGAAAAATTAACTGGATGGCCTCAGAAGGAGGCCTTTGGCAAACCTCTTGGTGAGGTTTTTCGTATCATTAATGAGAAAACTAGTACGCCCTGTGAAAATCCTGTGGAGAATGTACTAAAAACTGGTGTTATAGTCGGTCTTGCCAACGATACAGTACTTGTATCTAGAGATGGTAAGGAGCGCATTTTAGCAGACAGTGGAGCGCCTATTCGTGATGGAGACGACAAAATTATTGGTGTTGTTCTTGTATTCAGAGACATCACCAAGCGCAAGCAAACGGAGAAACAACTGAAATACTATACTGAAAATCTGGAAAAGCTTGTTGAGGAACGGACAGATGCCTTAAGTGAATCGGAAGAAAAACTTAAGGTAATACTATCGGGAATCGGAGATTTCGTCACTATTCAAAATAAGAATTTAGACATTATCTGGGCAAATCAATCAATAAAGGATATCTGGGGAGATGTTATCGGAAAGAAGTGTTACGAAGTATATAAAGGGTTAACTGTACCCTGTCCTGACTGTTACGTCGAAAAGGTGTTTAATGAAGGAAAAACAGTCGTTTCGGAACGAGTTGACATAGGTCCGGATGGAAAACATATTCACCTTTTGATCACCAGTTCTCCAGTAAAGGACGCTGAGGGAAACATCGTAGCTATTGCAGAAATGGAGAAGGATATCACCGAACGAAAAAACTTGGAGAGGAAACTGGAAGAATATACTGAAAGCCTGGAAAAAATCGTTAAGAAAAGAAAGGAATTGGAATTACGGCTGAAGAACTATACTGAGAACCTAGAAAAGATGGTTGAGGAACGAACAAAGGCCTTAAGAGAATCGGAAGAAAAACTCAAGGCAATTTTGGCTGGAATTGGAGATCTTATCACCATTCAAAATAAGGAGTTAGACGTCATCTGGGCAAATCAGCCGATGAAGGATATTTATGGTGAAGATATCATTGGATTGAAATGTTACGATGTGTACAAGGGATTGTTAGCGGAGAAATGTCCTGACTGTACTGTCGAAAACGTGCTTAGTGAAGAAAAAACGTTTATTTCGGAACAAATTAACACGCTTCCGGATGGACGACACGTGCACACGTTGGTCTCCAGTTCTCCGATGCGAGATGTTGAGGGGAACATCGTAGGTGTTGTGGAAGTGGTTAAGGACATCACGAAACGAAAAAATGCAGAGGAGGCCCTAAAGGAGTCGGAGGAACGCTATCGTGGGCTATATGAATCCTCAATTGATGGTATTGCCTCTTTGGATCTGAAGGGACATATTGTAGAATGCAATCAGGCCTTTGCAGAAATGCTCGGCTATACAAAAGAAGAACTGTACAACCTTACCACTTTTGACCTGACGCCTAGTAAATGGCTCGATACGAATAAAAGGTTCCATAAACAGTTACTTACGACAAATTATTCGAAAGAGCTAGAAAAAGAATACTACAAGAAAGATGGATCCATTATCCATGTCTCCATAAAAGGATGGCCCATAAGAGAAAAAGAGGGCAAGCCGATTGGTATGTGGGGCATTATTCGCGACATCACAGAACGTAAGCAGGCTGAGAAAAAAATAAATGAATCAGAAAAAAAGTACTCAACTATCGTAGAAAAAGGAAACGACGGAATAATTATTATTCAGGACGGCTTACTGAAATTTGCAAATTCAAAGATGGTAGAAACTACGGGTTTTTCGTTGGAGGATGCAATTGAGAAGCCGTTTATTAATTTTGTTGCTCCAGAATATAAAGAATTAGTGATAGATAGATACAAAAAGAGACTCTCTGGAAAGGAGGTGTCAAACAAATACGAAATAGAACTTTTTTCAAGAGATGGCAGAAAGATACCTATTGAAATAAGTGCCAGTGTGATTGAATACGAAGGTCGTCCTGCAGATATGGCTATACTCCGTGACATCACCGAGCGCAGGGAGGCTGAAGAAAAGTTAAAACAAACCTTAGAGGAGTTGTCACGTTCCAATTCGGAACTAGAGAAATTCGCCTATATCACTTCTCATGACCTACAGGAGCCACTACGCATGGTTGCGAGTTTTTTACAATTGCTGGAGCACCGATATAAAGATAAACTCGACGAAGACGCAAATGAGTTCATTGCCTTTGCCGTAGATGGAGCAAACCGTTTAAAGGGGATGATTAAGGATCTGCTGACGTATTCACGTGTGGGGACGCGCGGTAAGTCCTTCGAACTATTTGACAGCAAAGAGGCACTTGATTTGGCACTGATCAATCTCAAGATGGCGATTGAAGAGAGTAATGCAGTGATAACCAATGATCTTCTGCCGAATATAATGGCAGATCGTTCACAATTGATTCAGCTATTTCAAAATTTAATCGGGAATGCTATTAAATTTCGAGGTAAGGCGCTGCCAAGAGTTCATGTCTCTGCACGACAAGAAGGCAGCGATTGGATATTTTCTGTACGCGATAATGGAATTGGCGTAGATCCTAAATATTTCGATAGGATATTCGATGTTTTCCAGCGATTGCACAGCAGAGATGAGTATCCAGGTTCTGGTATTGGGTTATCGATATGTAAAAAGATTGTAGAGCGCCATAATGGGCGAATTTGGGTGGAATCACAGCCCGAAAATGGTTCAACGTTTTTTTTTACAATCCCCCTTAGACATGCTGTTTAACTTAATGATGCGGAAAACACTCAAATCTGATTGAAAGATAAATTCGTTGGAAATTCTTTTTGGAACTATTTGCAAATAAAGAAATAATAATAAAAAGGAAGATGCCAAACCGTGACTTTAACGAGTTCAATCATGTGTTCCGACCTCTAGATTGTGATAACAAATTTTTGTGTTTCTTTTAGAAATAAATAATACTCGCCAAAAATATCCAATATCTTATATCAGAACAAATTGCAATGCAAATTGGATCTAGACATCTCCAAGGCTCTTAAAAAATAGAACCTTAATGCAAACTTTAACCGATTCATAATTTTCAAATTTGACTTTTCTAAATGAAATACTTGTTGTTTGACATACGGAGAATTTACTGAGAAAACTTAAATGAAAAGCTAATGGTTCTCTAAGTAACAAACAATTCTGAAAAACTTAAGAAAAAGATTATCAAAGAACTAAAAAATAAAAATATCGCGGATTTAATTATAAAATATTGTGAATATCACAATCTCTATTGAAAAAACTGTAGTTTTTTGGAACTTTATTCTTATCTATCCACATATTCAATGTGTGATATAATCCCTGTTCAAGCACTCGAATGAGCTATACTTTAACGGAGTTCATCCAAAAATGGATAAATATCGTGATCTCTCAACTCTTAAGGACCTTGACGACTATTTTTTTAAAAAATTACAATTTGATTCTATGCAAAAAGGAGTATTAAATGCACTACCTTACATGGTAAGAATTATTGATAAAAGCTTAAATATTGTCTGGGCAAACAAAATATCGATAGAAAGGTGTGGTAACACTATCGGAAAAAAATGGAATGCAGTTTATGAAAATTGCGATGAGGATTATCCAGATTGTGTGATAAGACAAATCTTCGCTAAGGGAGAAAAATTTGAGACAGAAAACTCGATTATTTTCACAAATCATACGAGGAGAGATTTTTTAATAAGCCATTCTCCTCTCAAAGACTTGAATGGAAAAGTCATCGCTGTTATAGAATCCTTAAAAGACATTACAAAGCGAAAACAAGTTGAGAAAGAAATAATGGAATCACAAAGAAAATACTCAACCATTGTAGAACGAGGAAACGATGGAATTGTTCTTATTCAAGATGGCTTACTAAAATTTGCAAATTTGAAGTTTATTGAAATTACGGGTTTTTCTTTGCATAGCTTATTCGGAAAGCCGTTTATGGATTTTTTTTCTACTGAATATAAAGAATTATTCGTAGAAATCAATTTAGAGAATTCAGATCAAAACGAGAATGAAAATATATTCGAAGCAGAAATCATTCCCGAAGATGGAAGTAAGATACCCGTTGAAATAAATTCAAAGAAGTTTAAATACGAAGGGAGAACCGCGTATGTTTCCATAATCCGTGATATCACTAAGCGCAAACTCGCTGAAGAAAAATTAAAAGATTATACAGAAAATCTCGAAAATAAGATTAAAGAACGAACAAAGGCCTTAAGAGAATCTGAAAAAAAATACTCGACTATAGTTGAAAGAGGTAACGATGGAATAGTCATTATTCAGGATGATGTATTAAAATTTGCAAATTCAAAAATAGTTGAATTCACTGGCTTTTCATTAAAGGAAGCAATTGGACAGCCATTCATTAATTTTATTTCCCCAGAATATAGAGAACTAATATTAGATAGATATAAAAAAAAGTTGTCTGGAGAGAATGTTCAAAACAAGTATGAAGTAAAGATTCTTTCCAAAGATGGAAGAGAGATACCTGTTGAAATAAATGCCAGTATAATTGAATACAAAGGATATCCTGCAGATATGGCTTTAATTCGTGACATTACGGAAAGAAAGCTGACCGATGAAAAACTAAATCAAACGTTAGTAAATCTGGAACGTTCTAATACTGAACTTGAGCAATTTGCATATATAGCCTGTCATGATCTGCAAGAGCCGTTACGTATGGTTGCGAGTTTTTTACAGCTGCTGGAGCGACGATATTGGGATAAGATAGATGAAGCTGCTACTGAATTTATTTCATATGCCGTAGACGGGGCAACTCGTATGCAGCAAATGATCAATGATTTGTTAGCATTTTCACGCGTGGGGACACGTGGAAAACCATTTGAGAACGTAAACAGTAAGAATGTTTTAGATTTGGCAATTGCAAATCTTGCATTATTAATTGAAGAAAATGATGCGATAATAACTCAAAGTTCTCTGCCGATCGTATACGCAGATCCCTTACAATTAACCCAGGTATTTCAGAATCTAATAGTAAATGGAATCAAATTCCGAAGAGCTGATCCACCGAGGATTCATGTTTCATCAGAAAGAAAAGGCGAGTGGGTTTTTTCTGTAAAAGATAATGGCATAGGTATAGACTCAAAGCATTTTAATCGCATTTTCTCGATCTTTCAACGTTTAAATACAAAGGGAAAATATCCAGGTTCAGGTATTGGTCTATCAATATGTAAGAAGATTGTAGAACGTCATGGGGGAAGAATACGGGTCGAATCAAAGCTTGGAAGGGGCTCAACATTTTTTTTTACGATCCCGATGATAGAAGGTGAAATCTTATGAATCAGCACAAGAGTAGAAATTCCATTGATATCCTGCTTGTCGAGGATAATCCTGGCGATGTGCGTCTGACCATAGAAAGCCTTAAAGAAGCAAAACTACTAAATAAACTTCACATTAGTTCTGATGGCGAGGAAGCTATGGCATTCCTACGCCGTGAAAGAGAATTCAAAGATGCACCACGTCCAGATCTTATCCTACTTGACCTTAATCTGCCTAGGAAGGATGGACGTGAGGTTTTGGCGGAAATCAAAGAAGATTCAGATTTAAAACAAATACCCGTCGTTATCCTTACCACTTCAAACTCATGTGAGGACATTCAAGAAACATACAATAGCTATGCAAACTGCTATATTAAGAAGCCAGTTGTACTTGATGAGTTTATCAAAGTAGTGATGTCCATTGAAAACTTCTGGCTATGTATTGTACAACTCCCACCAAAAGTCTTTAGGTGATTTAATTGGCACGTAATCTATTTAAGGTCTTATTGATCGAAGATAATCCTGGAGATGTGCGATTAATACAAGAAGAACTCACAGATATAGAGGCAATTACTCTTCATAACATAAATTTCGAATTAACAAAAGCTAATCAACTCTCAAAAGGTTTGAAATGTCTTCATGATCAAAAGATTGACCTAATCTTATTGGATCTAATGTTACCGGACAGTCTAGGGATTGATACTTTCATGGAAGTGCATTTGTATGCTCAAAAAGTTCCGATCATTGTCTTAACGGGAATTAACGATGAAAAATTGGCAATTAAAGCAGTTAATGAGGGTGCGCAAGACTATATCGTCAAAGGAAAAATGGATACGCAATTATTGATGCAATCTATAATTCGTGCGATCGGGAAACATCGAGTGTCATCGAAATTGAAAAAATCATAATATTATTGACGATAGAAATTACAGATTACTTTGGAGCAGTCTTCGATAATAATTTTTTAGTGTTTATGGTATATTATAACTTCTGTTGTATTTTGAGAAATTCGCAAAAATTGATATTATTGATGATATCTTATACTTTAAAATCTTATCAACTTGCGGAATATTATGTGAGAATCTTTATATTATTTTAATAATTAGTATATTAATTAAGGAATTCTTATTAAAGAATATTTATTATTGAGAATGTCGTAAAAATTATAAAACTGATTCCAATTTCTAAAAGAAGCATGTCTAATGAGTCCCTCACAAGTCAGATATTATATGCTATATCCAAGCGACGGATGAAAAATGCTCTCTCGACGAGATCAATTACAAAACAATGGAGCCTATGACATGATAGACCAAAACCAAGATATCTCAAAACTTGAGATCGTTGAAGACAAACTTACGAAAGTCTTTCGATCGAAGGTTATGTATGAACACATATTAAACGGAGTAACTCATTTGATCATTATAATTGATGACACTCTTAATCTTATCTGGGCAAACAAAGCAGCAGTGGAAAAGTGTGGCGATATTATCGGAAAAAAGAGCTACAAAGTATATAATAGTCTCGATTCAGAGTGTCCCGATGGTATTGTGAGACAAGTACTTGAAGATGAAGAAGTATTTGAATTAGAGCGTTCAATTACATTTCCGAACGGTACACAGGGAGATTTTATTATCACTAGTTCTCCCCTCAAAGATTTAACTGGAAATGCTGTCGCGGTTCTACAAATATTCACAGATATTAGTGAACGTAAACAGGCTGAAGAGAATTTAAAAAAGAGTGAATTGCATTTTCGTACACTCATCGATAATATCTCAGAAATTATTACTGTATTGGACTCTAAGGGAGAAATCAGTTATCAAAGTTCGTCGATTGAACTAGTTCTTGGTTACTCAATTGAAAAAATCCTCGAAAAATCTTTTTTTGACTTTGTACATCCCGATGATCTCCCATTGATACTTAAGGTTTTCCAAGATATTATCAAAAAGCCAGGAGCATCTCGTACTCTTAAATATCGTTTTCATCATAAGAATGGCTCGTGGCGTGTTCTTGAAAGTACTGGGAGAACGTTTATTGACGATTCAGGTTCAATAAGTGTCATTTTAACTTCTCGCGATATAACTGAGAGAATGCACGCTGAAAAAGCTCTGATAAAGGCTCAAGAAGAATCGGCTGTTGCCAAGACGGCCAAACAAACAATTGGTTGTATGATGGATCCTGTTATCATTACTGATCTTCATGGAAAGATAACTCAATTTAATAATGCTTTTACAAATTTGTTAGGTTATGAATCAGAGATGATAGGTGAGTCTCCTACAAAAATTATTGTTGAAAAGGATGCTTTAAAGATTCAAGAGGCAATAAAAGAATGTCTTAAGACGGGATTTTTAAACAATTTCGAATGCACAACATTAGGTAAGGATGGAAAAAAAATCCCGGTTTTATTCAATATTACAGTGTTGAAGAACTCGACGAATAAATCCATAGGTTTGATTTTTGATGCAAGAGATATTACTGAACAGAAAAAAGCAGAACAAAAATTGCAACTAACTTTAAACGATCTAGCTCGTTCTAATGCAGAACTGGAACAATTCGCCTATATTGCATCTCACGATCTGCAGGAACCACTACGCATGGTGGCAAGCTTTTTACAATTACTGGAGCGTCGCTATAAGGATAAGATCGACGACAACGCAAATGAGTTTATTGCCTATGCCGTAGATGGGGCAACTCGTATGCAGCAAATGATCAATGATCTGTTAAAATATTCCCGCGTCGGAACACGGGGTAACCCCCTCGAAAAAACTGATAGCAAGGCTGCCCTTGACTTGGCAATTGCAAATCTCACCGTAGCAATTAGAGAAAATAATGCACTGATAACCAATGATCCTCTGCCGATTATTATGGCAGATTCATCTCAATTAATTCAAGTATTTCAGAATCTAATTGAAAATGCCATTAAATTCCGGAGAGATGTACCACCAAAGATCCATATTTCTGCTGAACGTAAAAAAAACGAATGGATATTCTCTGTAAAAGATAATGGCATAGGTATAGACTCGAAACATTTCGATCGCATTTTCTTAATCTTTCAAAGCCTACATAATAAGATTTCGTATCCAGGTTCGGGTATTGGTCTCTCGATCTGTAAAAAAATTGTTGAACGCCATGGAGGAAAAATATGGGTGGAATCACAGCATGGAAAGGGCTCAACATTTTATTTTTCAATTCCAGTCACAGGAGGAAAAAACTCATGACTATACAAATAAGCCAAAAACCTCTTGAGATTTTATTAATTGAGGATAATCCTGGTGATGTTCGTCTGACGGTAGAAGGTTTTAGAGAAACCAAAGCATTTAATAAACTCAACGTAGCCTATGATGGCGAGGAAGCTATGGCTTTTCTACGACGAGAAGGTAAGTTTAAAAAAGCACCTCGTCCAGACCTCATTTTACTCGATCTTAATTTACCTAAGAAAGACGGTCGTGAGGTATTAGAAGAAATTAAAGATGATAGAGACCTGAAATGTATCCCCGTAGTGATCTTAACGACCTCTCATTCTATTGATGATATTGAAGAGACGTATTCTAATCATGCTAATTGCTATATCACAAAACCAGTTGATCTGAATCAATTTGTCAAAGTAGTAAAATCCATTGATGACTTTTGGTTGAACATTGTGAAATTGCCGAATAAGGAGACTGGTGATTATAATGGAGGGTAATCAACTCAGAGTCTTATTAATAGAAGATAATCCAGGCGATGCAAGGCTAATACAAGAAGAACTTGCTGAAACAGACCCCTTATGTCATGAAATTACCCACTTCTTTCTGTTGCATGTTGATCGGCTCTCGCAAGGCCTTGAATGCCTTAAAAACGAAAAGATCGATATTGTACTTCTGGATCTCGGATTACCAGATAGCCTAGGGCTAGATACGTTCACAAAACTATATGCTTATTCGCCACAAGTACCGATTATTGTCTTGACTGGTTTTGATGATGAGAATCTGGCAGTTAAAGCTGTGGGAGAGGGTGCACAAGATTATCTTGTCAAAGGAAAATTTGATAAAAACCTGCTGACACGTTCTATATGCTATGCTATTGAGCGGCACCGATTGATCTCAAAATTAAGAGATTATGCAGAAAACCTTGAAAAAATGGTTGAAGAGAGAACAATGGATCTTAAAGAGTCTGAGGAGCGCTATCGCGGTTTATACGAGTCATCTATAGATGGCATTGCCACAGCAGACATGAAGGGCGATCTTATAGACTGCAATCAGGCTTTCGCGGAATTGCTCGGCTATACAAAGGAGGAACTGCTTAAACTAACCTATTGGGATCTTGCGCCTAAGAAATGGCATGAACTCACGGCAAAAATCCACGCTGAACAGGTATTAACTAGGGGCTATTCTGATGTGTATGAAAAAGAATACATGAAGAAGGATGGAACAATCTTTCCCATCTCTATTAGATCGTGGATCATCAAAGACAAGGATGGCAAGTCAGTGGGAACCTGGGCAATCGTTCAGGACATCACTGAAAGATATAAGATCATGGAAATGAAGGATCGGTTTATATCAGTCGCCACCCATGAACTTCGAACACCACTTATCTCGGTCAAGGGATACATTGACTTCCTTTTATCTAAGAATTTGAACGTAACACCCGAGTTACTTGAGTCGAGCCTGCAAGTGGTGAATCGCAACACTGACCGGTTGATTTATCTGACCGACGAGTTGTTGGATATCCAGCGCATTAAATCTGGACGAATCTCCTTAAATTTGGAGTTTCAGGATCTTATTAATATCATAAATCATTGTATAGAGGAAATTCAACCCTTTATTGATGAGAAAAAACAAAATCTCAACTTGAAAATTCCAGAAAGGCCCTTAAAGATTCGAGTGGATCGTGTTCGCCTTAGCCAAATTATTATGAACATTCTTAATAATGCTACTAAATTTACGCCAGAAGGCGGAGACATAACGCTTGCCGTTGAAGAGACGGACGGTGTCATGCAAGTTCAAGTTTCAGACAATGGAATTGGAATTCGTGAGGAGGATTTGGAGAAAGTTTTTCGCCCCTTCTCGGACATAAAGAAGCCAACCTACATCAAGGGCACAGGTCTTGGTCTCAGCGTAACCAAAGGTCTGGTGGAAGCACATGGAGGCAGGATCTGGGCACATTCAGATGGAGAGGATCGAGGAGCAGCTTTCACTTTTACCTTACCAAATACAGAATCAAACCCAAAACCAAAGGTAAAGGAGGTAAATTAATTTTGACAGATAAAATTTTGATTGTAGATGACGAACCAGATACTGTTAACCTAGCAAAAATGATTTTGGAGAGAGATGGCTACCACGTAATTAGTGCATATAATTGGGATGACGCTATAAAGAAGGCGGAATCGGAGATGCCGGACTTTATCTACTTAGACATGGTTATGCCAGGTAAAAGTGGCTTGGAGGTCTGCAAAATTTTGAAGGCCCAGCCCAAGACCAAGAAAATTCCGGTAGTGATGTTTACAGCTCTTGGACGGGATGTTGATAAAAAGTTAAGCAAGGAAGCCGGGGCTGACGGTCATTTTTTGAAACCCTTCGAGGCTGAGGATTTAATTGCCGAGATAAAAAAACATCTAAAATTTATTCGCCCTGAAAAGTTTTCTAATACCCTGGAACTTGATCATGAACGGTTAAAGGGTAGAAAAATCCTGCTAGAGTTCGATCCCGTAGTTCCTTATGAAAGGGTGGTCAGAGATTTTGTGATGGAATGTCAGGTACACGAAGAAGTAATTGTTCTCTTAGGAAACAAAGCAAGTGTAGTCTATCAAACGCTTCAAAAATATGATGGTCTAGAGTTTATCGCTTTGATCCCCCAACCGATACTTACCCCTATTCTAGAGACAAATGCTGGAACATCAGTAAACATAATCTGTGATAATCTAACAGACCTTATTTTCTCTATGGGCTTCCAGGCCACATATAAATTCATAAAACACACGTTAGAACGACTAACCACAGTTTTATCGACTGCCCTATTTCTTTTGAACCCCAAAGCTCACCCGTCAAACGAAACCTATAGTATCAGAAGCCTCTTTAGCGATCAAATAACCTTTGGAAAAGATGGACTGACAATTAATAAGTTAACTTAATTCGGAGGCAAAAATTTGTGCGTTGATCTTGAGAATTAAAGAAATCCAAGAATACCATCGCAAGGCACCGAAGAACTCATAAAAGGACACTAGAGCACCAGAAAACTGAAGGAACTCATAATTTGACGTGAGATCATGTTGATGCCAGACTTCAAGGTCTGACAAAGCGATCCCAAGATTCTTGAAGTTCGAATATTAAGTGGTAGACAATCAGTGAGCTACCTCATGCTCAAGCGCTGAGGCTTCCTGCTTCTACGACAGACTCGATCCCCTTGACGGGTTACGGAGGTCTCGATGTTCACAGGCTTAATATCCCTATGCCCCGTAGGTACTCATAGGCTCTATCACCAACAAAGTATATAAACCCAAGTCATTCATCACCACGCTACAGCAATGGTGCTTTCTTGCTTAGTTGTTTGTAAGAATTATTGATGGTTACTCTCGTCTAAATTATGTAAATAATAACATTTGAATTAAATCAAAAAAAATATGAATAAGTTAAGTGGGTTTTACTCAGAGTATTTCTCTCTGTTAATTTAAGGTAAATTTAAGATCTGTGAGGTGCTTCAGATGGAACGTTTGAATACAGGAATTAGAGGTTTAGACCAACTTATTGATGACGGAATTCCCCGCTCATGGGTTATTCTCATTAAAGGGCCAGCCGGCTGTGGAAAAACAACTTTTGGTCTTCAGTTTTTGTGTTATGGCGCAGAAAATGACGAGTTTGGTATTTATATCACTATAGGTGAGCCAATATCACATGTAAAAAAATATATTCGATTTAACTTGAATCTGGAAAAATTAACAACAGAAGGCAAGCTTATTCTTGTTGATACAAAACTCATAAAACTTTCTGATCTCAGTGAGATTTTACAAGATGCAATAGGTAAGTATAACGCACAAAGAATTGTTATTGACTCATTTACATCTCTCATTTCCCTCTATAAAGATGAACCGACACTTCGTCAAGAATTTTCTAATTTTCTTGATGTGGTAAGACAAGTGAAGAATGCCACGTGGATGATTATAGAAGAAGGAACGCCGCGCTCTCCTGATGCCCTTAGTG
>NZ_JAHPYX010000018.1:0-4457 GCF_019058535.1 Candidatus Borrarchaeum sp. | reverse complement strand
GGTGCAGACAGGCTTCAAGACGGTATGCGACGGGCATTTGGAAAACCAATCGGTACAGCTGCCCGAGTACGTCGTGGCCAACCATTAGTTACCGTCAGAACGACTGCTGAAAACTTCAAGTTTTCAAAGGATGCATTACGACGTGCCGCTATGAAATTTCCGACGTCTTGTAAAGTTGTGATAGAAAAAGGCGAAAAACTCGTCAGAATGTAACCTTTTTACGATATATTTCTCGCTAATTTTTCCCTTTCATTCAGGATCGAAAAACTTCAGAGGAAAAGCTTTAACATTTTCATCATAAATTCGTTCCATACGTATATCTTCTAAAATCACTATGCCGCCTTCTATATACTCTTTTACAATACTCCCGGGGTAAATATGACCGCCATAGGCATTTCCTGTTGGACCAGCAACAACCACATGGATATGTGCTAGCATTTCGTCTTCTTGAATGCTTACAGTACCGCTCCCTGCAACACATTCAATACCTCCAGGAGGATTGAATTCATTCACGTGAAACTCGCCAATATTTGTGTTGAAATAAGCAAGACGTGCGTTTCTCAACGTCCCGAGCATGAACAGTACTAAACCTGATCTAATTCCTTCGTCTTTTAATTTCGCTTCAAGACAGCGGAACAAGTCACCACCTTTGCTAATTCGGAAAACGAAGAAATTTTTGAGGCTTGCATGTCCAAAATCAATATAGTCTAAATAGGGCTTTTCAGTTGTTTCAGTCATAGTGCCTTAAGGATCCCCAATCCAATATAATATTTTGGGTGCGGGGTAAAGAGCAGAAACCTTTAACGCCCTACTATCAAGCCCTTCTGCTCACATTTAGCAGGGCAACGGCAATCTGTCCCTTGGTGTGCAAAACCCTTCAAAGTTCATTTCTTTGAAAATCATGCACTATTAAATTGACTATCACCAGTAAATGATTTCTTAATGACGTGTGGCCATGTTGTAAACTTTCGTTTAATTGCTCTAGTTCTTTACTCTGATAGATGTAATCATACAACTTCCAAATGTTGGATGCCACCTCCTTTATCTCTGTTGCTAATTTTTCAAAATTAATATTGCTATTGGAAGACCAGTTATACCTATTAGTTCTGGGTGACCTTATCTTTCTTGTAATCATGGCCGCTAGATGGTCATATTTCTGAAATAACTGAATGAAACTGTCTTCTGTTTTATCATGATGGTTGCATAAATACGCTATGCCGTCTAGATTCGGTTCTATGTAAATTTTAGATTTATGTTTAGGCGTATTAACAAAATCATGAAGCAAAGCATACAATAACAGTTTCTTGGTATCTTTTGTTAAATTATGAGGAAGACCTTTGCGAATTCGGAGTGTTCGTGTATTTTTTGTGTGAGTTGGCTCATAATTCGAATGTATGGTGCCCTTGATCCATTGGACCAATCCCATCCCTTCACTATGAAAGCGCCCTATCGCTTTAATCTGCAACAAATCTTTTAATTTCTGTTTTAGTTTTGCAGTATTTGAACATCTAAAGTGTAATTCAATAGCTCCTAAATAGCACTGAAATGAATAGGGATACATCGGCTTAGATGCATTAATTTTATTGTAATAACGTCTTCTTGGATGCTTAATTATAGCTTTACATCCTTCCATATAAAATTCAGTTTTCCTAGTGACAATTGGAGTTACAATTTGACCTTCAAGTATTAACGTAAGCATTCCAAGCCTCCATCGCCTCTACAACCTCGTTTTTTAACGAAATTTCGTTAAGTTCTTCTTTGACAATGAAGTTATCTTCTTGCCACTCCGGAATCCTCTTTATTATGCGCTCTAATAATTGAAATCGCTTAATTTGAACCCTACCATATCCCGCATTGTATCCTCTGCCTAGTCTTTGCATGTTAATAACTGATTCAATCAATAAACCAATTTGTTCACTTGTACAACGCGTAACATCAATTTCAAAGGTAAATTCACCGGAAAAATACCGCTCGCCAAAGTCTTGGACAGGTTTGTTATCAAAAGTCATGCAAACACGATTTTCAGTGGCAATATGGACTTTTTGAACTTTAACTTCAGTTTTAGCCGATTTATGAGAAATTGCTGTAATTGGCTCTGCGTAGACAGAAATTAAACCTTCAGTACCCATAGATCCAAAAACTTGATGAACTATGCATTCACCATTGCCCTTACAAGAACCCGAAAGATGAAAACCTTTAGGAAGAAGACTGTTGCCCGCTTTATCGGTCGCTTTATCGCTAGTGTGGCACACCTCCACACCAGCATCATAACAAGTCTTCATCACTTGATGCCTAATAGCTCCTCTAATCCCTTTAAGTAAATACGATATAGAGAAAGCTTCCTTTTCCTCTTTACCATTCCTGTAAGAATACTTTATAGGATATAATCTCAAAAAATGCGAATTATTACTTCTAGGAAGAGAACCGTTTAACGGTTTGGCGATTGCGGTATAAGCAACCACTTTTAGAATTCTCTGAGGATTTTGTATCCTCTTAACTCGGTCAGACATTTTTTTGGACATGCCACACGACTCCCCTAACTTGAGATGATTTTTTATGTATCATATTTGGAAAAAATCGCTATTTTTGTACCCGCATTCGTTTTCTATGCGACAAGTTTTTTCGTCGGCATTATTTATAAGGTCATATTCCTATATAAACTTTTCTGAATATAGGAATATCAATAATAACCGTTAATCATATAAGTAGATATTCCTATAAATTGTGCGGGTGATATTAGATGGGCAAAGTCTCCTTCGTAATAGATGATGAGCTAGAAAAGGAATTCAGAGTGGAAGTAGCAAAGAGACTAGGTGGGAAAAAAGGCGATCAAAGTAAAGCGATAGAAGAAGCGATCAAGTTATGGCTTAAGGAGAAGAATAGAGGTTAAAGACTCCACCTTTTGTTATGCACTCTAAAATGGATTATGTGGTTTAAATTTGTAACTTAAATACATTCGATAAACTCAGCTAATTTTTGGACTCTCACAAAAAATGTGGTCTTTATATAAAGTTAAAGGAAGTAGGCAGGGGAAACGAATGAAATTAGAAGTCTATCTTTTTATATCGCCCACATGTGGTCTTTGTCCTCTGGTAGAACAACGTCTTTTAGGAGTTATTGAAAAAAATAAACTACCAATCAAAATCAAAAAAGTAGATATAACCAAAATTCCAGAGACTTCTAAAAAGTATGATGTAGTTGTATGTCCTACACTTGTTTTCCCTGACTTCATGAAAATAGGTGGTGTGTGTGACCAAGTACTACTAGAAGAATTAATATTGAATTATTATGTGAATTCTTATTCATTTCATCAAGGATCAGTACGTAGTATTCCCGCACATTAATAATTTTAATTGAAATATTCGCCTCAATCGAAACCCTAAAAGCGTTAGACATCAATATTATATTTTAAATTCTAATAGTAACGCTTTGTTAGGTAATGAAAAATGTCCTTGAAGGTAGGAATAGGATATTCTACTTTGGAAGATCCGAAAGAGGCAGGAACAGAAGCCGCTAATAAAGCTCTAGCACAACTTGGCGGTGCCGAACCAACCTTTACAATAGCATTTTGCACAGTTCAATATAATGAACAAAAAATAATAAATGGAATCAATAAAGCCACAAAAAGAGCGCCACTATGGGGCGGGACATCATTAGGTGGTGTGTGGACCCCTGACGGTTTTATTGAAAGTGAAAATGGCTCTGTAGGGGTAGCAATTTTATCTTCACCGACTTTGACTGTTGGCGTAGGGGCGACAAAAATCAGAAGTGATGGTTTCGGTGAAGGCGAACTCGCAATGAAACGAGCCTTAGCCGATGTTGGTGAACACGTTCAGACCGCTGTGGACTCACGTACGACTACTGCGGTAGGGCAAACTGAACGCCATCCACCGGATTTGGTGTTGATGTGCGCTGCACCGGGAGTTGAAGAGGGGCACATCCGTGGGATTAGAAGTGCCGTCCCTACAATGTTTCCAATAGTTGGAGGCACCTCAGCGGATAATACACTTGAGGGTAAATGGAAGCAGTTTGCTGATTTGGACGTATACAGCGACTATTTATCGGTAGCTTGCTTGTATTCAAAGGATCTTAAGGTTGGCTATAGTTATAGTCAGGAATATGAACCTTTGAAACGTGGTAAAGCAACGAAGGCCAAAGGAAGGACACTCTACGAAATAGATGGGCGCCCCGCAGCAGAAGTCTATGCGGAATGGGCGGGCAAAACTTTAGACTCAATTAAAGGTGGAGCGATATTAAGCGAATCCTTCTTTAATCCGATCGGAATTGCACACGAGGGCTATTGGCAGACGGTGCATCCTGGCAATGTCAATGAGGATCTATCAATAGATGGTTATGTGGTATTTCCTCAAGGGGCTGATATTGCTGTTTTGTCTGCTACACAAGATGAATTAGTTGCGGAGACTAATGCAGTCTTTAAGAGAGCGATTGACATGGGC
>NZ_JAHPYX010000217.1:0-5862 GCF_019058535.1 Candidatus Borrarchaeum sp. | reverse complement strand
TCTCTAGTCCCTTGCTCTGTAAACGGTGGTTTAAACAGAGAGGAAACTCTCAGTGATCATCGTAGAGTACTGACTGATAACCTTGGCGAAGAGAACCAACCGACTTTAAAGCAATTTAAAGGAGGAGATAGGACTTGAGAGTACCTATCTATGTGTTGAACATGAGAGGGCAACCTCTCATGCCTACTACACAACCCAAAGGAAAGAAATTACTACGAGACGGCAAGGCACACGTTGTTCAGAGATGCCCTTTTACCATTCAGTTGAACTATTCCACCGGAGAAACTAGGCAACCGATTACACTTGGAGTGGACCTCGGATATACGAACATCGGTTTTAGTGCCAAAAACGACAAGTTAGAGCTCATAAGTGGGACAGTAACACTTCGGAAAGATATGCCTCAAAAACTAGAAGAACGACGGATGTATCGCAAAGCCCGTAGAAGAAGATTAGGGTATAGATCACCTCGATTTAATAACCGAACAAGACCTAAAGGATGGTTAGCACCTAGTAATCAACATAGATTAGATTCACATATTAGATTAGTTGCGAAGCTTGAAACAATACTACCGATAACCTACAAAAGGGTAGAAGTAGCCAATTTCGACACTCAAAAAATGCAGCAGCCAGAAATTACAGGCATAGCATATCAGCAGGGTGAACTTCAGGGTTACGAAGTCAAGGAATACCTGTTAGACAAGTGGGGGCGAACATGTGCTTATTGTGGTAAAAAGGATATCCCTTTAGAAGTCGAGCATATTATTCCTAAAAGCAGAGGTGGGTCAGATCGAGTGTCTAATTTGACAATCTCATGTAGAACTTGTAATGTAAAGAAGGGAAATCAGACCGCTGAGGAGTTTGGCTATTCTACCATCCAGCACCAGGCAAATCAACCACTTAAAGCACCTACATGTTTGAATATTTTCCGTTGGAGGATAGTTGAGCAGTTAGGGGCAGAGCATACCTACGGATACGTTACTAAATATCAGCGTACCAAACTAGGGCTAGAAAAGTCGCATGTTAGCGATGCGTTTGTCATTGCTGGTGGAAGCAATCAAGAACGCTGCCGACGGTATAAGGTCAAGCAAATCAGAAGAAATAATCGTTCGCTACAGAAGAATAGAAAAGGGTTTAAGCCATCAATTAGGAGACAGAGATACAAATTACAACCGTATGACCTTGTAAAATATAACAATAAAATCTATAGAGTAAAAGGAGTTCATTGTCTTGGAAAGCGCGTTGTGTTAGAAAATCCTAAAGGGAAAAATCCAAGTATTGCAATTAAAAACGTTAAGTTGGTAAAATATGGAAAAGGGTTATTATTCACGTTATGTTAGTTTCTGCACCTCTTTCCTCTCCAGCTTAAAAGGAAAGAGGCTCCAGAGGCGATCTTAATGAAGATCTCATCGATTGTAGTAGAAAATTTTAAACCATTTTCAAGGTTAGAATTACCAGACAAAACGGCAAATGTATCAGAATTGCCAAATGGTCTATACACAATAAGAGGTCGAAATTCATCTGGAAAATCTAGCCTTATCGAAGCGATTTTGTGGGGATTGTGGGGATCAAAGAGGGATTGTGGAGTAATTGACGAGTTAAAAGATCGATTAATTAAAAAAGATGCAGCAAAATGCAAAGTACAATTGGATGTTCAAGTAGGGAATGCAAGATATAGAATTAAACGTGAAAAAACACGTGGCAAACCGACAATAGCAACGATATATGATTACAATCAGAAAAATCAATTAATCAATCCGATTTCAGGTTCTAAAGCAGTTTGTAAGAAGTTAGATTCTGTTATGAACTGCGATGGGAAACAACTGGACAGCACATTTTTTGTTCGTCAAGGTGAAATTGACTATCTAGCAAATGTAAGCGGCTCAGAACTTCGTAATAAAATTCAAGAACTATTTCAACTTGATCAATTTGATCTTATCAAAGAAGAACTAAAAGAAATGAGAGAAGAACATATTACTCTGCAACAAGATTTAATGAGTGAAAAAAGTAGAATTGAAGGAAAAATGGAATTGTTACCTGAACTTAAAAAGGATATTGAAAAATTAAATGAAGATAAATTGAATTTAGAGCAAGTTATTCAGCATTTAGATGATAAACTTGTTAAGTATCCAACAATTGAAGATATCCAAAATATAGAAACATTAAACGAGCAAATTAAAAATGCATCAAATCAAGTTGAAGGTTACTCAAAAGAAATCTCCATACTCAATGATATTCTAAAAGACGATCGTAATGAATTAGAAAAGGAGAAACACACTCTTTCTAAAGAAGAAAAAGAATTTCAAACTCTTGAAAAAAAGATTAAGAGTCTACCAACACTGGAAAGCGTTACTGCTTTGATAAATTTGATTAGCAAGCGACTAAATCTGACAGAGCAAATTAAAAGTCTGGACGATGAGTTTATCAAATCGAGTTCTGGTTTTGATTTTCCTCAAACCTTAGAACAGAGAATAGAATATGAAAAAATACAAAGAGAAACGCTCCAAAATAATGAAGAGACGGCACAGAAATCACTCACAGAAATCGAACAAAAGATAAAGGATCTCTTGGGAACAATAAATACTAAAAGAGGTGTGATTTCCAGTTTAAAATCTAATATAGAATTACTTAAAGAAAAGGGAGACTGTCCTACTTGTTTCACTCCATTCCATGATGAAGAAGAATTGGATGAAGTTGTTCAGAGAATCGAAAAAGATATCTTGAATTATACTAACGAAATCAATCGATTAGTAAAACTTGTACAAGAAAATGAAACTTCAATGCGTGCCATGAAAGAGAACTTAGAGATTATTAGACAGAATTCTTCAAAACTTGAAAACATTTCACACTGTTTAACACGAACCCAACAAATAGACCATAATTTATCAGATCTTGAAACTGAAGTTTCTCGACTTTTAAAGTCATTTGAAGTCTCATCTTATGAGGATTTATTAACTAAATATAATATTAGCGACATAAGTGAACTTAGCGAGAGTATTGGACGCATTAAAAATGAATTTACATCAAAAAAGGATCGTTTGGAAGAATTTAATACAGACATCGGTAGATTAACATTAAAGATACAAGAAAAAGAGGATCGAATTCAGAAACTTTTGCAGGAACAGGAAATTATAGTAAATGAAAAAATAAAAAATGAAAGCCAGAAACAGGATCTTTTGAATAAATTAAGTGTTGATACCATTAATGGATTACTAGAGAGATTTAAAGCTACAAAGTTGCAAGATATGATTACTGCTATTCAAGTTTTATTTCAAGAAAAGAAAGAGAAACTTAACCAATACAATTCTCTTAAAAAAGACATTAATGAAGAAACTATTCGCTTAAATAAACTATTGGATGAAATAAATAAATTAGACGACATTGAAAAACGAATACGACAAGAAGAATCAACTATTAAGCATCATGATGTGCTAATTAAACCATATTTAGAGCAATTTATCTCTCAAGAAGTTATTCAAAACAAACTTTTCAAATCATTACGTAGTGTCGTTTCGAAATATCTGCAGCAATTTACTTACGGACAATATAAGATGAATGAGATCTTGATTACTAAGCATGGGAAGACTCACGGTGTATCAATAACACTTACCGATTTGGTCGACGGACTTGAAAAAGATAAAGACATGCTTAGTGGTGGTGATAAGGCTGCACTCGGATTAGCATTACGAATGGGTATCTCAGAATTGATGGGGCATATACGTCCATTTCGTTCATCTGGTTTACATCCTATCTATTTTAAAACAATCATTTTAGATGAACCTCTTGGAAGTTTAGACACGGAAAGAAGAGAAGGCGTATTAAGCGCATTGATGAATAATAAATCCTTCGATCAAATCTTCCTTATCACACATACACAAACAATTAAAGACACTGGCCACACAATCACGGTTACTAGAGGAACAGATAGAAGCATAGTTGATCTTCAACTTACAAATTAAGAAGATCTTAGCACATAGAGAATTGAAATGTAAAGGGATAAAACACTTTCTGATTTTAATCTAAGCACAATTGTAGGCGCATATTCATTTGTATTTCACTAAGTTTTTGCCTTTGACCTTAAGCGAAAATAGACTATGTAGGGTCAAAGGAAGTATATTCCTTTTAAAAGAATGCTTTATCAACAAAAATTTTTAAGACAACAGGACTGTGGAATTCTTAATGATATTTTGCTCTATGTTAGTTCAATCAGATCTTTCTTATCACACATACACAAACAGGTCAAGAACCCCGCCCTGAAGGACGGGGCTTGTGATGGTGGTAGCAATACAAGTCTTGACTAGCCTAAGTTCAGAAGAAATACTTCAAGAACTACGCCTTGTGGGCTACAAGAATGTCGGGGATGCCTCCCTAGTCCCCTCCTCTTCGACAGAACCACTGAATGTCATGTCTCTCATCTCAAGAGGCTAAGCCTACTTGGCATTGGCGAAGGGATACTCGACTCGGGCAGGGAGACCGCAATCGGTAGAATTCCTGTCGTTAGCAAAAGCGGAATACCACTAATGCCGTGCAGACCGACAAAGGCGAGGAAACTTCTCGAACAAAGAAAAGCCATTAAGAAACGTAATAAATTGGGCATATTTTACCTCCAATTAGAGTTCGATCCCAACCATCCCGTCACACAGCCACTAGCAATAGGTATAGATCCCGGCACGAAATTCGAGGGGTTTTCAGTCGTCGGAATAGAGGACACGGTGCTTAACCTGATGTCAAAAGCGGTGGACTGGGTAAAAAAGGCAGTAGCACAGCGTAAAATTATGCGTAGAGTACGAAGATATAGAAAAAACCGCCGAAGAAAATCTAAGAAGAACAGGCGGAATAATAAAACGTTTTTACCACCCTCAACAAAGGCGAGATGGGACGCAAAGTTGCGACTTGTCCGTCAGTTGTGTAAAATCCTGCCCTTACAATACGCAGTGAGCGAGGATGTCAAGGCAACAACACGGAAAAATCAGCGAGGCTGGAATCGCAATTTCAGTCCGCTGGAAGTTGGTAAACACTATTTTTATGCAGAACTAGAAAAACTAGGGCTCATCCTCATCACCATGCAAGGCCACGAAACCAAACAATTACGGGAGGCCTTTGGACTGAAGAAATCACCAAACAAATCAAAGGTGGCGTTTGAAACGCATTGTGTAGATGCTTGGGTAATGGCCGCCGCCATAACAGGGGCGAAAAATCCTTCTACAACCGGCCTCTATTATGTAGAACCGATACGATTTCACCGACGACAGTTACACCGGCTGCAGTTTTCACAAGGCGGCATACGAAAGAGGTACGGCGGGACAATCTCATTAGGGCTAAAACGCGGCACCTTAATATGCCACAAAAAGCATGGTTTATGTTATGTGGGCGGAAATCTGAACAATCGGTTAAGTTTACATTGTGTAAGAACTGGAAAAAGACTTACACAAAGCGGTAAAAAAGAAGATTGTCACATCCTCACAAAGATATCCTTTAGAACGCAATTCCTCTCCTCGGTAAACAGGGGAGTCTCCTTGGGGTGATTCTATGAAGGGCCTAGCCATTCAATTAAAGTTAGTAGATCAAAAGATACAAGTATTGCGGACCTTCAATTTGCAACGGAAGTTAGTTAACATTTTTCTAAACTAGCTTTGAGTTCAGACTTTCTTAGACTTTATTTTAAGAAAAACCTTAGCTTAGGACATAGACACCAGCAAATAAAAACTCGGATAACAAAGACATGAAAAAAGCGTGGAGAAAGGCTTTAATTCGCCGATCCTTTGATGGGTTCTTATACAAAAAAACTATTATAGCGATACCCCATAGCGACATTAAGGAAATCGGTAAATAATGCCATGAAAAAACTTTGAACAACCATAATAC